>NZ_JACVZO010000039.1:0-16603 GCF_017151845.1 Staphylococcus sp. EG-SA-17 | reverse complement strand
GGTGAAAAAGTTGGCGAGGGTCAACCAACAGAAGAGATCACAAAACAACCAGTAGATAAGATTGTAGAATTCGGTGGCGAGAAAATACCGCAAGGTCATAAAGATATCTTTGATCCAAACTTACCAACAGATCAAACGGAAAAAGTACCAGGTAAACCAGGAATTAAGAATCCAGACACAGGAAAAGTGATCGAAGAGCCAGTGGATGATGTGATTAAACACGGACCAAAAACGGGTACACCAGAAACAAAAACAGTAGAGATACCGTTTGAAACAAAACGTGAGTTTAATCCAAAATTACAACCTGGTGAAGAGCGAGTGAAACAAGAAGGACAACCAGGAAGTAAGACAATCACAACACCAATCACAGTGAACCCATTAACGGGTGAAAAAGTTGGCGAGGGTCAACCAACAGAAGAGATCACAAAACAACCAGTAGATAAGATTGTAGAATTCGGTGGCGAGAAAATACCGCAAGGTCATAAAGATATCTTTGATCCAAACTTACCAACAGATCAAACGGAAAAAGTACCAGGTAAACCAGGAATTAAGAATCCAGACACAGGAAAAGTGATCGAAGAGCCAGTGGATGATGTGATTAAACACGGACCAAAAACGGGTACACCAGAAACAAAAACAGTAGAGATACCGTTTGAAACAAAACGTGAGTTTAATCCAAAATTACAACCTGGTGAAGAGCGAGTGAAACAAGAGGGACAACCAGGAAGTAAGACAATCACAACACCAATCACAGTGAACCCATTAACGGGTGAAAAAGTTGGCGAAGGTCAACCAACAGAAGAGATCACAAAACAACCAGTAGATAAGATTGTAGAGTTTGGTGGCGAGAAACCAAAAGATCCAAAAGGACCTGAAAACCCAGAGAAGCCGAGCAGACCAACTCATCCAAGTGGCCCAGTAAATCCTGACAATCCAGGATTATCGAAAGACAGAGCAAAACCAAATGAACCAGTTCATTCAATGGATAAAAATGATAAAGTTAAAAAATCTAAAATTGCTAAAAAATCAGTAGCTAATCAAGAGAAAAAACGAGCAGAATTACCAAAAACAGGTGCAGAAAGCACACAAAAAGGATTGATCTTTAGTAGTATAATTGGAATTGCTGGATTAATGTTATTGGCACGTAGAAGAAAAAATTAAAATAATTCATTATTTAAATAATACTTGATTTGCATTCACTATATTTAGTTTGTTAAAAACAACCTAGAATATGATGAAAATGATATACACCCCAAAAGTTGGATTGAAAGACCTAACTTTAAGGGGTGTATTTTTGTTATAAATTTGATTTTTTGATAATATTTTCATATTTAATATAATCATAATTAGTAGAATATAACCTCTGAGTAGTCATTTTGGGGGTTATGTATGGTGTTTCAAGTAGTATGTAAATTTCGAAATAATTGATATTTAACTGACTAAATTATATTAGAATTAATTGCGCTTTGGATAAAGAGAGTTTAGAAGAAGGTCTAAAAAAGCTGGTGGATGCATTCAATTATTTTTATGAGAGGTGATAAATATGTTGTACTTAGAAGTTTTGAAAAATAGAAACTTTACATATTTATTGATTGGTAATTTCTTACGTCGGAGTTGCTTTGTGCTGTTTTCGTTACAAATAATTTGGTTTACTGTTGAATTGACAAACCAATCATCTTTAAAATTATCAATGATGGTTATGAGTCAAACACTACCATTTATTATATTTGGTATTTTCGGTGGCGCATATTCTGATAAACATAATAAAAAGAAAATACTTTATCTATCTGATCTTATACTAAGTTTGATTATAATAATTATTCCTTTACTTGCAATAACATCAAATTTAAATTATCTGACGCTTCTAACCATATCTACAGCTATCACCATTATTAACTGCTATACGGATCCTGCGTTTAGGGCAATTCTTCCTGAAATTATTGATGAGGAGCATTTAGCAACAAGTAATGCGTTAATCGATAGTTTGCAAAGAGGCTCAAATATTATTTTACCTGCTTTAATTGGTGTCATTGTAATACTAGTTGGTAATGTTGGCGTCTTTTTTATTTGCAGTATATTGCTATTTTTAGGATTTATTTTTAATGCACTTTTAAAATATACAAATAACAACATGATTGATAGACACTCAAAAGAAGATTTTTCTGAAACTTGGGAATTCTTGAAAAAATCTAAAGAAATTCCATTTATTATAATCATTCAATTTGCCTGCATATTGATTAATACTGGCCTTTGGCGTGTTGCATTACCATTGTTTATTTCCAATATATTAAAAGAGGGCGTTGGTGTATATGGACTAGCTACATCATGTTTAGGTATAGCGTCTTTATTAATGTCATTGATTATGGGTTTACTGTCAGAAAAACGATTAATCTTTAAATTTAGTATTGGTGTTTTAGTTTGGGGAATTGGTTTATCGATTATTAATGTGTTTCCAAGTGTGGCGATATTGTATATAGGTGCAACATTAGTGGGACTTGGACAATCTATAGAGGGACTAACAAGATCAGTTGCCATTCAAATAAAAACGCCAAATCATTTGATGGGGAAAGTATTTAGTATCTCATCTACATCGAATTACGCAGCGGATACATTATCTTTAGGACTGATAAGTTTAATTATACCTTTACTAAGCTTAAGTAATATATTTATATCAGGAGGTGCAATTATTTCAATGCTTAGCTTATCGGGGTTAAAGTTTTTTAAGAAGTCTATGTAAACATAATAGAATTTTAATCAATGCTATTAAGGTGGGAATTGAAATGAAATATAAAATTAGTTTGGCTTATAATTTAGCAATTATAATAGGGTCGCTAATTATATTATGTATACTAATATCTAGAGGTTATGATATATATGTAATCTTGATTCCAATTTTGACTATTTTAGCTAGTTTAATCAATTTAATTTGTGATATTAAAAAGCATAAATGATTCTATATTAATGCAACTTTGTATTCGTACAAGGTTGTATTTTTTTCGCAAACAATTACTTAATGACAGCGCATCAATAAATCTAACCAACACACTATCGCAAACATTTATGGATATTTTGTGATTTTATAAAAGCAAACGTAGAATAATGCGATAAGTAATAATGCTATCGTTAAAAATAAGAATGACAATGCAATAAAATCATATTCAAAGCATAGAATTGAAGACATTAAAAATACTGCACTCAAACTGATACATAGCGTAAATATATATGCAATTTGGTTCTTGTGTTTATCTGCAATGGTCGTTTGATTTATATAAGAAATTAGTGTGAAATCTTTAGTTATTGCGACATAAATGCCTAATATAACCATACTTATGCAGAATACGATACTAAATACGATGTTGACGGTCATTGTTGCACCTTCCTGATAGAATATAATGTACTGTCTTTTAGTAATGAATGCGTATCTTATATATGTATGTTTCTAAAAAACAGTACGTTTTTATCAATTTTTAATTTATTAGTTGAATGAATGGGGTTATGAAAAAGGAAGTTTTAATCTTTTGTCATGAAATAAATGGGATGAATATCACGACTAGAAGTAATGTTACGAACAGGAGCGTATAAATCTAGAGACGCTAAATTCGACATAGTATGTTGCTCAATTATGGCTGATGATGAGTTTAAAGTATGTGCGTTGGAACTGTCGGATTTTTGTTCATAATGTTTTGCATATTGTGCCATGATGAATAGTGTAAAAATAAATAAAACAATAAGAGATATAATGCCCATAATCAAAAGTATTTGTTTAGAGCCTTTCATTATTTCACATCCTTTCTAAAATATATTTGTAACTAAATTTAAAATAGTTATTTTTGTAATTCTAAACCTTTTTCATCGCGAAAACAATTAAATAGGTCGCGGTATTAATTATTATATTATTACCGCTTAATATGAAAAATACATGAAAATTAATTTTCTAATATACTTTTGAAAAATTATTACAAATTAGCCCCTTCAAAACGCGAAAACATAAGGATTCTAGTTTCAAAAGGGCTGATAAGTATAAAATGAAATGTAATATTTCGATGTTTAAAATTTTTAATTAGCTAAAAATCATCGCATTAATTTTTTGAGCTACATCATCAAAATTCGGACATTTTAACGACACATATAATTTAATTTTAGGTTCAGTACCAGAAGGACGTAAAGCGATAAATCCTTCGTCAAATAAGACACGAATAACATTTGATTTAGGAGAATTAATCTGCGACGTTGTGTCTTTATCCAAATGATAAACCTCGCTAGTTAAATAATCTTCAATTGCTTTCACTTTCAGTCCTTGAATCTCTTGCGGTGGATTTGAACGGAATTTGGTCATTATTGCATTAATTTTCTTTTTCCCTTCAAATCCTTCTAGCGTATGCGAGAATAATGTATCCTCATGTCTACCAACAGTTTGATAAATCTGTTCTAATTCATCTTTCAATGTTTTGCCATATAATTTTAACTCAGAAGCGTATTTTATAATGAGTGGCACAATTTGTACGGCATCTTTATCACGTACAAAAGGCTCTGATAGAAAACCGTAACTCTCTTCAAATGCGAAAATCATATTTTGATGATCATCCAGTTGTCTTATTTCCTGAGCAATAAATTTAAAGCCCGTCAGCACCTCTTTGTATTCAACATTATTATAGCGTGATAATGACTTTGTTAACTCACTACTTACAATAGATTGAATCATTAAGCGGTGACGTAATTGAGACGTTTGTTGAATACGATAATTAAGTAACAGCGCACCAATTTGGTTGCCATTAAAATACGTGATATGACCATGTGCATCACGTTCAGCAATGCCAAGACGATCCGCATCAGGATCAGTTGATATTAATAAGTTTGCATGACTTTTATTTGCAAGTTCGACTGCTTTATCAAAAGCGCGATGATCTTCAGGATTAGCACTTTGAACTGAGCTAAAATTCGGATCAGGTTTACATTGTGCTTCTACAAGATTAAATTGATTGAAATTCAAAGATTTTAATAACTCAGGTACAATCGGAACACTTGTACCATGTAAACTAGTGAACACAACTTGTAAATCAGATTTAGGAATATAGCCAATCATATTTTGAATGTGTTTCATATAGCCATCAGTTACAGATTTCGGAAATGGCTTGATATAAGATGTATTTTGTTTTGAAGAAGGTATGTCAATCTGTAATGGATCGCCAACTTCTTCGATATAACGACTTGCAAGCTCAGATGCATCTGTTGATAGTTGCGCACCATCAGAACCATATACTTTAATGCCGTTATAGTCTTTCGGATTATGACTTGCTGTAATCATAATGCCAGCAGTAGTATTAAGATTGCGCACCGCGAACGATAATTCCGGTGTCGTTTTATATGTATCAGGTAAATAAACTGTTATTTGATGGTTTGCTAATACATTAGCAATAATTTGGGCGAATTCAGTTGAAAGATGTCTAATATCATAATGAATGACTATTGTTGGACTGTTTGTTTGGGCATTTAAATAACGCGCTAAACCTAATGCCAATTTTTCAATAGTAAACTTATTAAGTCGACCTTCACCAAGACCGAATTTTCCGCGTATACCCGCAGTACCAAATGTTAATTTACTTTCAAAACCTTCTCGCTGTTCAATGTCAGATTGCTGCTCATAAAAATGTTTAACTAAACTATCATTAGCTCTTTCTATCCATAATTCTTTATCCATTGTTGCTAAACATCCTTTCAAAATCTCAGTTAGACTTAATAAAACATGAAAACTAAAGCCCTTACATTTATGTATTGAATTATAAAGAAATACGCCCCAAAAGTAAAAAAACACAGCCCCAAGACAATACTTTTCACAAGTATTATATAATAGATGTGTATGAAAATGCATGGAGTAGATGTAAGAGTGATATATCATGCAGGAAAATGTAAAATATTAATTTTTAATATTGATTTATATATAGTTTTGTAATTTTTGATAGAATAACAATTAAGATGATTTTAAATTGAAGGGTGAGTCTTATGAAAAAAGTAATCAATGTAGTAGGAGCTATTATTTTTTCTGATAACAAAATTCTTTGTGCACAGAGAAGTGAAGAAATGAGTCTGCCTTTAATGTGGGAATTTCCTGGAGGTAAGGTTGAAAAGAATGAAACTGAAAAAGACGCTTTGATTAGAGAAATTAGAGAAGAAATGAAATGTGATCTAATTGTTGGAGACAAAGTTATAACTACAGAACATGAATATGATTTTGGAATTGTTAGGTTAACAACATACAAATGTACTTTAAACAAAGAGTTACCAACTCTAACTGAACATAAGAGTATTGAATGGTTGTCAATAAACGAACTTGATAAATTAAATTGGGCCCCAGCGGATATACCAGCCGTTAATAAAATTATGATCGAGGGATAATATGAGTAGATTACTAAATGATTTCAATCAATCTTTACATAAAGGGTTTATAGACAAAGATATTTCTCATAAAGGTAATTATACACCGAAGCTTTTAGTAAATAATAAAAATGAAAAAGTTCTTTCAACAATTATAGATGAACTTCAAAAATGTGAAACGTTCTATTTTTCTGTAGCTTTTATAACAGAAAGCGGTTTAGCCAGCTTAAAGGCTCAACTATTAGATTTAAGCAATAAGGGTGTTAAAGGGAAAATATTAACATCTAATTACTTAGGGTTTAATAGTCCTAAAATGTATGGAGAATTACTTAAATTAAAAAATGTAGAGGTAAGATTAACCGATATTGCTGGATTCCATGCCAAAGGATATATTTTTGAACATAAGGATTATAGTTCTATGGTAATAGGAAGCTCTAATTTAACATCTAATGCGTTAAAGGTTAATTATGAGCATAATGTTTTACTGTCTACTATGAAAAATGGCGATTTAGTTGATAGTGTAAAAAATGAATTTGACTTGTTATGGCAAAAGAGTATCCCACTGACTGAGCAATGGATTAATTCATATAAAGAATCATTTGAGTACCGTTCCTTAGAAAAATTAGCGGAGGTTGAACAAACTCAAATGCTGCTAGCTGATAAGGTGAAAAAATCAGTGGAAATTGTACCCAATTTAATGCAAGCAGAAGCATTAAGGTCATTAAAAGCTATTAGGGATAAAGCCAAAGATAAGGCGTTAATAATATCTGCAACTGGTACAGGTAAAACGATTTTATGTGCATTAGATGTTAGAGAAGTAAACCCTAATAAATTTTTATTTATTGTTCATAATGAGGGGATTTTAAATAGAGCTAAGGAAGAATTTAAAAAAGTATTACCTATAAAAAATGATAGTGATTTTGGATTGTTGACAGGAAAACATAGAGATGTCGATGCCAAATATTTATTTGCAACCATTCAAACATTATCTAGAGATGATAATTTTAAGCAATTTGATGAAAATGAATTTGATTATATTGTTTTTGATGAAGCACATCGTTCTGCTGCATCTACTTATCAACGAGTATTTAATTACTTCAAACCTAAGTTCATGCTGGGAATGACTGCTACACCAGAAAGATCAGATGAATTAAGTATATTTGAACTGTTTGATTATAATATTGCATATGAAATAAGGTTACAAGCAGCGTTAGAAAGTGATATTTTATGTCCATTTCATTATTTTGGTGTGACTGATTATGTACATCAAGGTATTAAAGAAGATGATGTAACTAAACTGAGATATTTAACTTCTGATGAAAGAGTTAATTATATTATTCAAAAGACAGATTACTATGGATATTCAGGTGAAATTTTACAAGGATTAATTTTTGTGAGTAGCAAAAAAGAAGCTTATGATTTAGCGGATAAACTAAGTTCAAAAGGGATTAAAAGTGTTGCTTTAACAGGAGATGATAGTGTTAATTATCGCCAAATTGTAATAGAAAAATTAAAAGAAGGTAAGATTAACTATATTATAACTGTAGATCTTTTTAACGAAGGTATTGATATTCCAGAAGTCAATCAAGTTGTAATGTTGAGACCAACAGAGTCTAGTATTATATTCATTCAGCAACTTGGTAGAGGATTAAGAAAAAGTGCAAATAAAGAGTATGTTACTGTAATTGATTTTATTGGTAATTATAAGACCAATTATTTAATTCCGATTGCGCTTTCTGGAGATCAATCGCAAAATAAAGATAATTATAAGAAGTTTTTAACGAATAACGATTCGATTAATGGAGTATCTACAATTAATTTTGAAGAAGTTGCTAAAAAACAGATTTACAATTCATTGGATGCAGTATCATTGAATCAAAATAAATTAATATTAAAAGCTTATGAAGAAGTTGAAAATAGATTGGGACACATGCCGTTACTAATGGATTTTATACAACAACATTCTATAGATCCAAGCGTTATATTTTCTAAATTTAGTAATTATTACGAGTTTTTAGTAAGGTATAAAAAAATAGATACTTTATTGACGGAAAATGAATCTAAAAATCTGGTTTTCTTTTCAAGACAAATAGCACCTGGATTGAAAAGAATCGATAGTTTAGTTTTAGAAGAACTTTTAAAAAATGAATTAACATATGATGAATTAAAAAATAAAATGTTGAACGAAGTTAAGGTTATAACAGAAGATGATATAGATACTTCATTAAGAATTTTAGATTTTTCATTTTACAACGCAGGAATTGAAAAAATCTATGGAAGTCCCATTATAGAATGTAATGAAAGAATGATAAGACTAAGCGATGCATTTACTAATGCTCTAAGTAATCAAACATTTAAAATATTTTTAGAAGATCTTATTGAATTATCAAAGTATAACAATGAAAAATACCAAAAAGGTAAAAATGGACTGATTTTATATAATAAATATTCAAGAGAAGATTTTAGCAAAATATTTAATTGGAATAAAAATGGTTCGTCTGTAATCATGGGATACATGATAAGAAGCCAAGAAATGCCAATATTTATCACTTATGATAAGCATGAGGATATAAGTGATAGCACAAAATATGAAGATGAATTTTTAAGTCAAGATGAATTAAAATGGTTTACTAAATCTAATAGAACGCTAAAATCAAAAGAAGTTCAGAAAATTTTGTCCCATAGAGCAAAAGGAATTAAAATGTATATTTTTGTACAGAAAAAAGATGATGATGGTATATATTTTTATTATTTAGGAACTGCTGGATATATAGAAGGTTCAGAGAAGCAAGATAAAATGCCGAATGGTTCAAACGTAGTAACTATGGATTTAGCACTCGATAAAGCTGTAAGAGATGATATATATCGCTATATAACAAATTAATGTAAACCGAAAAATGAATGTTAGTAAAGATGTATTTAAACATCACTTTTAATAAGTAAAGACATTGAGTTTCAGTGTTATTATTTTAAATATAAGCGCAATTTATCTTAATTAATTAGTTGGTTAGGCCAATAAAAATTATAAAGATATTTGCGCTTTTTAAATAATTTGTGATGTTGATATGTGAAAAATACAACTAACAATTAAAAGCCAAGAGGATTTAATCATAAAATTCCCTCTAGTATTATTAATATTGGAATTTGAACTTAACTTTGCATCAAAAATAAAAATGGGGGTGTGAAATGATGATTCATTCAAAAAGGTTGAGGCTCTGGCTGTATTTAGTATTATTAGCTGTTTTTATTAGCGCGTGTAACGTGAAAGAAGATAAACAAATTAAAGAAAATTTCAACAAAACATTGAGTTTATATCCAACCAAGAATCTCGATGATTTTTACGATAAGGAAGGTTTTCGAGATCAAGAGTTTGATAAAAGAGATAAAGGGACTTGGATTATTAATTCTGGAATGAACATCCAATTAAAAGGAGGAGCTTTAAAATCCAGAGAGATGGTACTTTACATCAATCGTAACACTAGAACAGCTAAGGGATATTTTTTAATAAGTGAGACAACAGAAGACAAAAAAGGATACGTCCATAATAAAGATAAAAAATACCCTGTCAAGATGGAACATAATCAAATTATTCCAACGAAGCCCATAAGGGATGATAAGTTAAAAAAAGAGATTGAAAACTTTAAGTTCTTTGTACAATATGGGGATTTTAAAGATTATAAAGATGGGGATATTTCATACAATCCTAACGTACCAAGTTATTCCGCAAACTATCAATTGAATAATGATGATTATAATGTCCAACAATTAAGAAAACGATATGATATATCAACCAAAAGGGCTCCGGAATTAAAATTGAGAGGATCTGGCGATTTAAAAGGCTCATCTGTAGGTTCTAAAGAACTAGAATTTAACTTTATAAGAAATAAAGAAGAAAATGTGTATTTTTCTGATAGTATTAATTTCAAACCTACTGAATAGGGTTAATAGAAGTTTGGAATAAAATTCCATAAAGTGTTCAAAATAATTTTTCGCTTTAGTTGTAAATATTAAAAACTGAGTCAGTATTAAAAATATAAGGTGGAGAAATGATGATGCATTCAAAGAAATTAATGCTCGGTATATGTTTGGTATTACTCATTATATTGATTGTAGGTTATGTCATTATGACAAAAATAAATAGTCGAAGCGCCCAAATTAAAGACACATTTAATCAAACATTAAAATTATATCCAACCAAAAATCTCGATGATTTTTACGATAAGGAAGGCTTTCGAGATCAAGAATTTGGCAAAGGAGACAAAGGTACTTGGATTATTAATTCTGGAATGAACATCCAATTAAAAGGAGGAGCCTTAAAATCCAGAGAGATGGTACTTTACATCAATCGTAACACTAGAACAACGAAAGGATATTTTATAGTAGGTGAGATAACTAAAGATAAAAAAGGATATACACATGATAAAGATAAAAAATACCCTGTCAAGATGGAACATAATCAAATAATCCCAACAAAACCTATAAAAGACGAGAAGTTAAAAAAAGAAATTGAAGACTTTAAGTTTTTTGTACAATATGGCAACTTTAAAGATTTTAAAGATTATAAAAATGGGGATATTTCATACAATCCAAACGTACCAAGTTATTCGGCAAAATATCAATTAAGTAATGACGATTATAATGTCCAACAATTAAGAAAAAGATATGATATACCGACTAAAAAAGCACCAGAACTATTGTTGAAAGGTGATGGCGATTTAAAAGGTTCATCCATAGGCTCTAAAGACTTAGAATTTATCTTTGTACAAAATAAAAGAGAGAATATCTATTTTACAGATTCGGTTGAATTTACTCCAAGCGAGGATGATAAATCGTGAGTCAAACTGAATAGGGATAATAGAAGTTTGGAATTAAATTTTCATAAAGCACTAGGTAAAAGATTATAACGATAACTCTTAAAATTAATAATAAATCACAGAAACTTTATCTTTTGATTTAATTGTTTTATAATTCTGATAAGAAGATTTAAAATACAAAATAATTACAATTAAATTTATTTGTTCAAAACAATTTTTCGTTTTAGTTGTAAATATTAAAAACTGAGTCAGAATTATAAATATAAGGTGGAGAAATGATGATTCATTCAAAAAAATTAACGCTCGGTATATGTTTGGTATTACTCATTATATTGATTGGAGGTTATGTCATTATGACAAAAGCAAATGGTCGAAACGCCCAAATTAAAGACACATTTAATCAAACATTAAAATTATATCCAACCAAAAATCTCGATGATTTTTACGATAAAGAAGGCTTTCGAGATCAAGAATTTGACAAAGGAGACAAAGGTACTTGGATAATCAGCTCTGAAATGAATATTCAATTAAAGGGAGAAAGTTTAAAATCAAGAGGAATGATTCTATATATGAATAGAAATACAAGAAGGACAACAGGTTATTTTTTTGTAAGTGAAACAAAAGGAAAAACGTATGAAAAAGAAAGAAAATATCCAGTCAAAATGGAACATAATCAAATTATCCCAACGAAGCCAATACAAGATGACAAGTTGAAAAAAGAAATTGAAAACTTTAAATTTTTTGTACAATATGGCAATTTTAAAGATATTAATGATTATAAAAATGGTGATATTTCATATAATCCTAATGTGCCTAGTTATTCAGCGGAATATCAATTGAGGAATGATGATTATAATGTGCAACAGTTAAGAAAAAAATATGACATACCAACGAAACAAGCACCGAAACTGTTATTAAAAGGCGATGGTGATTTAAAAGGATCATCTGTAGGGTCTAAAGAGTTAGAATTTACTTTTGTCGAAAATAAAAAAGAAAATATTTACTTTTCTGATAATATTGATTATAAACCGACTGAGCGAGATGAATTATGATGAAATCAGATTATCAAATTAATTCAGGTAATATAACAAGTCATTCTGAAGAAACAAGTGCAGTGTCAAAAATTGGCTATGAAATTGAAAATGCCAATAATAATAATTTGGGGGTAGAAAAAATCAGGAGGCAAATTGTAAAGTTACAAAAAAAGGACAGTTTCCCTAAAAATTTAAAATATGTCGATAGTTATACAGACCCAAAAACAGGTACGACTACAAGTGCCTTTTTAAATAAAGACACAGGCAAAGTTACTTTAGGTATGACAGGTACTAATGTAAACAAAGATGCAAGTGAAACGCTAAAGGATTTTGGGGCCGATGTCAATATTGGCCTTCATATAGTCACAGATAAAGATCCACATTATAAAAATACCCAAGACTTTATCAAAAATATCAAAAAAGACTATGATATTGATATTATTACCGGACATTCGCTGGGCGGTAGAGATGCGATGATTTTAGGTATGAGTAATGATATTAAACATATCGTTGTGTATAATCCAGCGCCATTAGCGATCAAAGATGTGAGTGGTCTTTATGCCGATGAAGATGAACTTAAAAAATTGATTGAAAAGTACGATGGTCACATTGTAAGGTTCGTGTCTGATGAAGACGAATTAGATGCAGTTGTCCGCAATCATTTATATGAAACTGCTGGGGAAAAAATAGTACTTAAAAATGGAGAAGGCCATTCAATGAGTGGTTTTTTAATAAGCGGAACACAGGCTATAATCTTAGCCGAATTAAACAAAGTTAAAGGCTATCAAGACGAAAATAATAAATCATTAAAATCCGTTCGTAAACAAACGAGGCATAGATTACATAAAGTAGAGACGTTAAGAGCGAATTGGATTCAAACAACGGGTGGATCACTCTCTTCCTCCCAACAACAATTATTAGAAGCTTTAACAGCACTAACCATTGCCGAAGGCTTAAATCAATTAGTGAATGAAGAAAGCCAACATTTGAAAAAAATGTATCACGCGATGGCACATAAATTTGGAGACAACTGGAAAAAAACGCAAGAAGTTGGAAATGAAATTGGTGAAAAATTAACCTCTGAAGAGGTTATAGATGAATTAAGAAAAGGTGGCGCGTATGAAAGTAAACTTGAAACAGATCCCAAAAGAAAAATTGATGATAAGATAAAGAAATTAAATGATGTTTATAAAAATTGTAATGGCTATATCGCAAAAATTAAACAGAGTATCGAAGCAATTGTTTCTAATGACCAAATGTTAGCGAGCCAGATTGATGGGATGATGTAATGTTTACTACGTATAAAAATATTAATGAACTTGAAAATGCCTATGATGAAGAAAGAAAACAATTGAATGATGCATTCAATCAAATTGATGAATTAAGACATCAAACACGCAAGAAATGTGAACAAATGTATGATCATTTCTTATATCTCAAACATAAAATGAATTATAGTGAAGACGCTATGATCAGGATGACACGTATTATAGAATCTTTCGATAGAGAAACGAATCAACGTATCCGACATCACGAAATGAAATTAGAAGATTATAAAGATGAGTTAAGAAGAGAATATCTAAAACAATCTGACAGAATTGAAGGAGATGAATAAGCGTGGGACTTGATTTTAGTGGTTTACCAGATTTAGCAGTATTGGAACAAATGAAGGAAAAAGAACAGATTAGTGAGGTTATTGCGCCTGAACATGTTCGGATGCATCATGATCATCAAAATAAGCTGAAAAGTGATGAGAAAATATTACTTGACCAAATGGTAAGTCATTTTAAAAAATTTGAAGATGATTTTAAAAATGCGGCACAAGGGGCTTGGGTGAAAAATGCCACAGACGAATTAAAAGATATTAGTAATGATTTAGAAAAAATTCAAGATATTAAAGTATAAAAAGGTATTAAGAAACACAATAAGTATATAATCCATTTAATAATAAATGAATTATATAGTTCATAATTTCGACTATAAGTGGCTATTAGCCATTATTTTTCGGGATCTGTGTCAAATCGGACTAATGAATTCAATAATGGAAGTTAAGCAACCAATCTTTGTTTAACTTCTTTTTTATTTTTTGGAAAATAAAGTTTTGAACATAATAAAATTTGATTATGTTTTAACGAATTTTGATGTTTCTTGAACTATATATCATCTAGTCGTCATTTACAATTGGTAAATATGACTTCAAACTGTATGAAGGTGATGGCGATTAAAAGGCTCATCCGTAGGTTCTAAAGAACTAGAATTTAACTTTATAAGAAATAAAGAAGAAAATGTGTATTTTTCTGATAGTATTAATTTCAAACCTACTGAATAGAGTTAATAGAAGTTTGAAATAAAAATTTCATAAAGTGTTCAAAATAATTTTTCGCTTTAGTTGTAAATATTAAAAACTGAGTCAATATTAAAAATATAAGGTGGAGAAATGATGATTCATTCAAAGAAATTAACGCTCGGTATATGCTTGGTATTACTCATTATATTGATTGTAGGTTATGTCATTATGACAAAAACAAATGGTCGAAACGCCCAAATTAAAGACACATTTAATCAAACATTAAAATTATATCCAACCAAAAATCTCGATGATTTTTACGATAAAGAAGGCTTTCGAGATCAAGAATTTAAAAAGGGTGATAAAGGTACTTGGATAGTTAATTCTGAAATGGTAATCGAGCCAAAAGGTAAGGATATGGAAACGAGAGGAATGGTGCTCTATATCAATCGCAATACTAGAACCACAAAAGGGTATTATTTTATAAGTGAAATGACAGATGACAGTAACGGCAGGCCAAAGGATGATGAAAAAAGGTATCCGGTAAAAATGGAACATAATAAAATCATACCAACGAAGCCACTACCGAATGACAAGTTAAGAAAAGAAATCGAAAACTTTAAATTCTTTGTACAATACGGTGACTTTAAAGATATTAATGATTATAAAGATGGTGACATTTCATATAATCCTAATGTTCCAAGTTATTCCGCAAAATATCAATTGAAAAACGATGACTACAATGTGAAGCAACTTCGAAAAAGATATGATATTCCAACCAACAAAGCTCCGAAATTATTAATAAAAGGTGATGGTGATTTAAAAGGCTCATCTGTAGGATCAAAAAATCTAGAATTTACCTTTGTAGAAAATAAAGAAGAAAACATTTATTTTACAGATTCTGTACAATATACTCCAAGTGAGGGTACAAGTTATGAGTCAAACTGAATATCAAATAAAACCTGGTAATATAACAAGTAACTCTGAAGAAACAAGTTCGATATCTAAAGTGAGCTGTGAAATATAGGTAGCCATTTCAAAAAATTTAAAGGTGAATTTGATAATGTAGCTCAAGGAGATTGGGTTAAAAAGGCGAAGAATGAACTGGATGATATTAGTAAGAAATAAAAAAATATTCAAAGAACGGAAGTTTAATATTCTAGCCGATTCCTGAAACTAAGACAGCTTGTGTTCATTCATGCCATTATCAATATAATCACTACAACAAAAAAGCTTCTAATGTGATACAGGAACCTCATATTCCGTATCATGTTAGAAGCTTTTAATGTCTAAAGAACATCTACATTTTATCATATTTTCTTACTTATTAAACTTTTATATAATTAAATATTTCTTAATTTTCCAAAATAGTGATAAATTTGTGAAATACATCACAAATCCCTTTATTTATTTGGAAATTCATGTAATATTAGACTTGTAAGAAGTTAATAAATAGAGAGAGACGAGAGAGTTTATATAAATAATATATAAACATTGGAGTGATGATTATGAGAAAAGAGATTGAAGCGCTTATTTTCTCAGACGTAAGTAGCTATGATATTTACGTGAACACTGGTGTAAATCAAGGATTAATTGGTGACATCAAAGATGGTTACCTAACTATTGATTCTATGCCTTACATTGATGCTGAGCGTTTGTATCACTTTGCTATGGAACGTAAATCGTTAGTCACTAACTAGTTCTTATTGCCAATGATTACTACCCCTAGTCGGCGGCAATTGAAGTGTGATTGATGTAACTTGCCCTCGTTGGTGAGCAATTGAGGGCAGACCCCTTTAATTAAGTAAACCCTAACTCCCCACAAATCTGGAACGATACTAAAAGCCACGTCCTATATTGGATGTGGCTTTAGTCATGCTTATATTATTTTTAAAACGATTACCTACTGGAAATGATAATTTAATAATGTACACTTTTGATTGTTTAAACATGTACAATTTTTAAACACCTAGAGATAATTTTATTGAGGTGAACAACAATGAAATTATCTTTAGACATAAATACTGATTTTGAAGTTACTACTCTTACAGATTTACCAAAATTAAAAATTGTTATGGAGAACTTAAACATGAAAA
>NZ_JACVZO010000038.1:0-18017 GCF_017151845.1 Staphylococcus sp. EG-SA-17 | reverse complement strand
GTGGATACAGTAGGTAGAAATAAAAAAGTGATTGAAAATTATATTCGTAATCAATTACAAGAGGATATCGTTGCAGACCAAATCTCAATGGAAGAATATTTAGATCCTTTCACTGGAGAGAAAAATAGAAAAAGAAAGAAAAAAGAGTAACCCTTTAGGGTTGCTGGAATAGTAGTGCAGTTGGCTGACTTTTCAGTGCCCTTTTAGGGCTGGCCAGTAAGGAAGGCTTATAGCCGCTGAACAAACCACCCGTTCACACGGGTGGTTTTGATTTGTTTTACGTGAAACATAAAAATTTATATTTATATGTTGATCAGGCTGGTACATAAATCAATGTTCTATGCTCTACGAAGTTATATTGGCAGTAGTTGACTGAACGAAAATGCGCTTGTAACAAGCTTTTTTCAATTCTAGTCAACCTTGCTGGGGTGGGACGACGAAATAAATTTTGCGAAAATATCATTTCTGTCCCACTCCCTAATTTGAGCTGGATATACTTTCATTTGAACCCTTTATTGCTAGTTTATGAAAGTATCATGAAAGCTTTATGAACATCGCTTGAGTTGCCTTTACAGTAGAAAATTTAAGTTTTACACTTTGTGTGAATGATACGTTTTGTATTGAATTAATTATAGAAAGGTACGTTGAAGATGTTTTCAATTGGAAGTGCAATTCTTCATTTTGTCATTGGTGGTATCGCTGTTGCATTAGCTTCAATTATTGCTGATAAGGTAGGTGGTAAGTTAGGAGGTATTATAGCTACTATGCCGGCAGTCTTTCTTGCGGCTATTATCGCATTAGCTTTAGATCATCGTGGTACGCAATTAGTGGAGATGTCGATGAATCTTAGTACTGGAGCAATTGTCGGTATTCTGTCTTGTATATTAACTGTATTTTTGACATCTCTCTACATTAAGCATAAAGGTTATCGGAAAGGCGCAATATTCACAGTTGTTTGTTGGTTTGTCATTTCCCTCGCAATATTCAGTATTAGACATTTATAGTTTGGAAAATGCGTGATAATTAGTTGTATTCAGTTATTAAGTAATAAATTATTGGAGGCAGAACATCATGAAATTAACATTAATGAAATTTTTTGTGGGGGGATTTGCAGTATTATTAAGTTATATTGTATCTGTAACACTACCTTGGAAAGAATTTGGCGGTATATTTGCAACGTTTCCGGCAGTATTTTTAGTGTCTATGTTTATTACAGGTATGCAATATGGTGATAAAGTCGCTGTGCATGTAAGTCGTGGCGCAGTGTTTGGTATGACAGGGGTATTAGTTTGTATTTTAGTTACATGGATGATGTTACATATGACGCACATGTGGTTGATTAGCATTGTTGTTGGTTTCCTAAGCTGGTTCATCAGTGCAGTATGTATTTTTGAAGCGGTAGAATTTATAGCACAAAAAAGATTAGAAAAGCATAGTTGGAAAGCTGGAAAATCGAATAGTAAATAGTGTGAACGTAATCTCTTAACTAGGACTAACTTTGCAAGCATTGAATAGCATGGAAAAGTTGCATCATTAATAAGTGAAATTCAAGTTGGCATTGAGAAAATTACAAGCGCGTAATCATACAGGTCTGTCTTAAGGGAGTCTTCGAACCCCGATGTTGTCGTATGTCAAAACATTTAGTCAATCATACAGGTGACTTGATTTAACTTTATCTGATAGTCTGATTGTAATGATTGTACTAATTGAATGGAGGCGTATGTAATTGAATCTGAGTAAACAAATTAAAAAATATAGGGAACGAGATGGTTATTCACAAGAATATCTTGCTGAAAAGTTATATGTATCTAGGCAGAGTATTTCTAATTGGGAAAATGACAAAAGCTTACCAGACATACATAACTTATTAATGATGTGCGAATTGTTCAATGTAACTTTAGATGATTTAGTAAAAGGGACTATTCCATTTGTACCTGATATTAAAGTGCAACGAAGTCTTAACTTATGGACATATGTGATGCTTATTTTCATGACATTAGCTGCAATTTTAATGGGACCTTTAGTTGTTTATTGGAATTGGACTTGGGGTATAACGGTGGCAATCATTTTGGGAATAGGCTTTTATGCATCTATGAAAATAGAAGATTTAAAAAAAGTGCATAAAATGGACAACTACGATCGAATTGTTGCTTTTATGAATGGAAAAGATCCTAGTGAAGTACAAACGACTAAAGCTAGAAATACGATGACAAATGCGCTTTCTATTATATCAGTAGTTGGTACACTCAGCCTCATAATTTTCCTTAGTGTGTATTTGGCAAATAAATTTTTATAAATCATCATCGTATCGTCTCATATTATCCGAAATAGCATAAAAAAATACCAACAAGGTTCTAAACCTTGTTGGTAATCAAAGCGATTCATTTATAATGAGTCGTTTTATTTTGTAAGATTAAACAGTTTGTACGTTAACTGCTTGGTCTCCACGTTGACCTTCAGTGATTTCGAAAGTAACTTTTTGACCTTCTTCTAAAGTTTTGTAGCCATCGCTAGCGATACCTGAGAAATGTACGAATACGTCTCCGCCATTTTCTTGTTCGATGAAACCAAAACCTTTTTCTGCGTTAAACCATTTTACTGTACCGTTATTCATATAGAAAACCTCCATGTGCTTTTGCACTTAATATTTGTAACAAATTCATAACTAAAAAAGAGGATATTCTAAACAAATACACTACAATTTAATTCACGAGCTTTTATTACGTAAGACCAACTATACGCTCATATTGGCATAATGTACAGTGTTTTTTGAAAATAAATTAAAAAAGATTTTTAAAAACCTTAGAAACGTTGATTTAAAGGGGTTTATAAAAATAAAAAAATTGTAGTCTTTTATGGTGTTTGCTAGTTTTCAAAGTGACATATCGTTTAAACATGATGATTTTATAAGCAATCCATAAAAAACAAGCAGCGATAAACGCTACTTGTTGATATTAAAATCTGACTTGAAAGGTCATAGCAATGTTCTATACCGATGGAATGTGCTTACTTGCCTTTTTCTTCACGACGTTTTAAATAATAGGAGCCACCTAATAAACCAGCTGGAATGCCTATCATTGGTGTTGTGAATGAGCTTAATACAATAACAAGTATTGTTAAAGCAATGACGTTATACCAAGTTACAGTCAAATTTTTCAAATCCTCATATGATTGTTTTACTAATTCTCTAAATTTCATGATTCAATCTCTCCTTTTTTATAAATCTTTAGATTGTCAAATTAAGCTGGACAAGTTTATCATCTTCGATGAAACTCATAAATACTTCCAATGGTGTTCTATAACCTAAAGATTTTCTAGGATGATGATTGATTTTTTGAGCAACACTGATGATATGATCATCCGTTACTAAATTGAAATCTAGTTCTTTATCTAATCCACTGCGTCTAATTATTCCGTTAGAATGTTCATTTAAACCTCGCTGTGATGGCGTGCCTGGATCAGCAAAAAATATAGATATATCGTGACAGTTACATAATGTTTTCCAGTTTGAGAACTCCTTACCACAATCAAAAGTAATTGATTTAAATATATGAGAAGATAAAATGGAAAGGTGCAAGCAGTATTAATAATTTAGGTAGCAAGAAAACAAGAAGTGGTACATACGATGCTAACCTAAAAAGAATTGGAGATTAAAATGATTATTAACCTTGAAACACAACAAATACATTTTGATTTAGAACATGAAATTCCCTATTTTCAAGCACCTGAGAAAAATAGGATACGCTTAGATATTGATGTTCTCAATAAAAAGCAAATTTCTAATATTATTAATGTTATATTTAATAACCAATCAAAGACGAAATGTACATTTTTGTCTGAATACTTATATCCTGTTAAATTTAGAGAAAAAACAAGAATTGGTCGTTTTTTTAATATTACTAACTGGTACGAAGAAATCCATTCTACCGATGAGAAGTATGTTATTGCAACTATTAAAAATATAAAAAACAAAGACTTAATTGATTATTCTTTATATATTAAAATAGGTTTAGTGGAGCCATTTATTGTATTCTATAATCAAGAAAATATATTCTACATTAGCAATGCTGTTATAGATATCATCAGTGTATCCAAAGATACTCTTGATTATATAAAGTCAGAATTCAATGATCACTGTGCTTCGCCATACTGATTTTATAGCACAGAGAAAAGCCGTAGTTTCGAAGAGACCAACGGCTTTTTTATATAGCTTTAGATTGTCAAATTAAGCTGGACAAGTTTATCATCTTCGATGAAACTCATAAATACTTCCAATGTTGTTCTATAACCTAAAGATTTTCTAGGATGATGATTGATTTTTTGAGCAACACTGATGATATGATCATCCGTTACTAAATTGAAATCTAGTTCTTTATTTAATCCACTGCGTCTAAGTATTCCGTTAGAATGTTCATTTAAACCTCGCTGTGATGGCGTGCTTGGATCAGCAAAAAATATAGATATATTGTGACAGTTGCTTATTGTTTTCCAGTTTGAGAACTCCTTACCACAATCAAAAGTAATTGATTTAAATATATGAGAAGGTAAAGATGAAAACATTGAGTGTAGAGCGTTTTCTATATCAGTTGCCTTACGACCTAAGGGTCGTAAGGTGATAATCATCTTGGATACTCTTTCTACCAAAGTAATGAATGCACTACCATGACGACGACCAACAATAGTATCTCCTTCAAGATGTCCTAACTCCTTATGTTTTCTTTGGTAGGAAATACATATTGAGTTTAGCACAGAAGGCTTATTTATTTACCTTTTTCTTCACGGCGTTTTAAATAATAAGCGCCACCTAATAAACCAGCTGGAATACCTATAATTGGTGTTGTAACTACGCTTAAGACAATAACAATCATTGTTAAAGCAATGACGTTATACCAAGTTACAGTCAAATTTTTCAAATCCTCGTATGATTGTTTTACTAATTCTCTAAATTTCATGATTCAATCTCTCCTTTTTATAAATCAGTTAATAGTTATACTGCATTGCTTAAAATCAAAATCTCAATGAAGCATCTTTTAATCGTAAGTGTTAAATGGTTTTCTTAATCAATTTGTTTGAATGTACAAAAGCAATTAAAGCAAAAGTAATGTAAATGAGTGTGTATACAACAATTACTACAATAACCGGCATGAAGGAAATATTACCCATCAATTTCATAAATGCTATTGCGGCGAATACTGCATGTAATATAGCAATCAATAATGGTAAACCGAAGTTGAAAGTAATTTTTAATAATAATCCCTTAAGCATATCTGTATGCGTAAAGCCTATGCGTTTTAATATTCTGAAGTTACTTAGTTCATCCTCAGTTTCATCCATTTGTTTAATATAAATAATACATCCAGCTGCTACTAAAAATGCTAATCCTAAAAATGATGTAACAAATATTAGAATACCGTTAGTAGCATCGACCTCTTTTTTCATTTCATCATACGTGATGACTTTGTCTCCAAACTGTTTTGCAATTGCTTGAGCTTTTTCCTTTTGTGATGTTTGTTTAATATCATATCCATAAAAAGTATGAACGTTATTTTGTGTTTTCAACTGCTGATACTTTTCAGGACTTACTTCGACGACAGGTGAGTTGAAGCTTAGATTTAAAGGATAAACCTTACCTTTGTCTTCTTGTGTAACACGGAAAGTCTCGTTCTTTGTACCTTTTACTACTAAATCTTTGTTTAAATGAATATTAATCACGTTAGGCAGCGATTTTGTATTTGTAATGATGGCATTGTTGCCTGTTAACTTGTTATTTGCACTTAATATTGAATTCGTGCGACCTGAATCACTACCATTTTCCAAAGTAATAACCTGATCTTTAACATTATCTACAGTAATAGTTTCGTAAGCATTTTTAGAAAATGTAATTTGTTGTTGGCTTAGTTTAGTTTCAAATTGTTTAGCATCTTGAGTAGCGACCACGTTAAATTCATTTGGTGCCATAGATGTAAGGGTTTGATCTGTATTTGATTTAGATAATGCCGCGAAACACAATACAGTTACTGTAACTGCAGAAATAATTGCAATGATAGTTAAAGACATGGCATTTTTCTTCATTCTGTACATAATAGACGATGTGAATACAACATCGGTAATAGATACGCGTCCATTTTTTGATTTTTTCAATGTTTTAAAAATAAGTGACACGGAACTTCTGAAGAATAAATAGGCGCCTACAACCGTTAAAAATAAAATGATAAACGGTGATGTCATAGCCATAGTTAGTGCTTTGAACATACCAAACATTTCTGTCGCCATATAATATCCTAGTGCAATCATAGCAATACCTAATACGCCTGAAATAATCTCTGCAGTCGTTACTTTAGCAGTTGTAACATCAGTTTTAATTGAGTCTTTCATCATTGATAAGATACTACGTCTTTTTAGAAATAAAGCACTTTGAAATAAAATCAGTACATACGCAATAATTAGCATGAAAATAGTTAAAACAAGGGCCATAGGTTCGAAATGTATCGATAAGTTAATCGATAACGACATCAATTTAGATACAATGGAAAGCAATAATTGTGCACCTGCAATGCCACATAATACACCGACAACACCTGTGATTAAAAATACAATCATTTGTTCAAGTGCTAACATTTTCAAAATGTTTTGTCGTGTTAAACCAATCAACTGAAATAGCGCAAATTCACGTGTACGGCGTTTCACGAATAAATGATTGGCATACATTAAAAAGATGACAATAATGATAAATAAAAATATTGATCCGACTAAAGCACCTTTCTTAATGATGGCCATCGAGTCATCATTATTTACACCTTTAGTAAACTGTAAGGTTGTAAAACTGAAATATAAGACGATGCTAAAAAATAATGAAAATAAATACATTGCATAATGTTTTAAGTTTTGACGTAAGTTTTTTAAAACGATATGGTTAAATGTCATTTGAGACACCACCTAATACTGATTGAAGATGTACAATGTCTTCATAAAAGGCCTGTTTAGAACGTCCTTCCTGATAAAGTTGTGTATGAATTTGGCCATCTTTTAGCATGATGACACGTTCTGCAAAACTTGCTGCAACCGGATCATGTGTAACCATGACAATAGTTGTATCAAACGATTTATTCATTTCTTCCAAACGTTGTAATAAGTCATTTGCACTTTTCGAGTCGAGTGCGCCTGTTGGCTCATCTGCAAATATGATTTGTGGTTTATGAACAAATGCTCTCGCTGCTGCAGTTCTTTGTTGTTGACCACCAGATAATTCGCTAGGGTATTTATTTCCCAGGTCATAAATACCTAATGCTGTAGTAATCGCTTTATAATTTTCTTCCATTGTTGCTTTCGACATTTTTTGAACAGATAAAGGTAACATAATGTTTTCTTTAACAGTTAATGTCGGCAGAATACTGTAATCTTGGAAGATGAAACCTAATGATTCTTTACGGAATTTGGCAAGTGCTTTTTGATTAAGTTTATTAAGCTCTTGTCCGTTAGCAATCACGCTACCGCTAGAAATTTGGTCAATTGAACTTAGTACATTTAATAAGGTTGTCTTACCTGATCCAGAAGGCCCCATAATCGCAACGAATTCGCCTTTTTGTATGTCAAAGTTAATATCTTTAAGTGCTTGAAATGTGTGCTTTTTACCGTATGTTTTTGAAACATGTTGCACTGATAATATCGTCATAGTATCACTCCTTTTGTATTTAATTTCATTTTAAATAATGTTTGGAGTAGTAGCCTTTATCTAAACTTACAATTCAATGTTTGAATCTTACATAGTTGAAAGATATTAATATATCGTGATTTTCTCGGGTGAATTTGGATTATTGGAAAGCAATTCAACTAATCTGAGCATCACAGTATTAGCAGTGAGGAAATGTTTCTATAAGTTAAGATGAGGGAATTTAAACAATGAATAATAGTGGCACTAATGAAAATATAAAGAGGGCTTTATTTGAAAGGAATTGATTTTTATGGCAAAAGCAAACCAAGGTATTAAATGGTCTAGTTTAATAATGGGTGTATTATTATTAATGTTGGCAGTTGTTATTTTTACATTCCCAATTGAAAATTTTTATGCTATTACCTGGTTGATTGGACTGTTTGTATTAATTAACGGTGTGATTCAAATCATTTACCGTAGAAAAGCAAAAGCTTTAGTAGGTGGTAACCAAAATTGGATTCTGTTTATGGGGATTGTAGATATTCTCTTTGGTCTTATTGTCATTTTTAATGTTGGCGCTAGCTCGGCATTTTTTATCTACATGTTTGCATTCTGGTTCATTTTTAGTTCTATTGCAGGATTATTTACGTTTACGGGTAGTGGTAGCTTAAAATTAATTTCAGTGATTTTTAATTTATTAGGTATTGTTTTCGGTGTCATTTTATTATTTAATCCATTAATGGGTATCGTCTTTATTTCGACGATGATTGCTATTGCATTTGTATTCGTAGGTGTCATTTATGTTGTAGATGCACTTGCTTAAGTAAAATGAAGCGGTTCAAAAGAAGGGTGTGACATGAAGTTTGTGTCATATCCTTTTTGTTGTGTTTATGAAGCATAAAAAAGGGGCGCTACCTACAATAAGTAAGATACGCCCATATTTTTATATTTTACTATTATTGTTTTTCAATACGATTAATAGTTATATCTAGTCCAAAATATTTTTCTAAAAAATGTTTATAGTTATCTTTAGTGACAGCTAACTTTTCTGAGATGCCATCCTTTGCTTTTGTCAAAGTTAAATGATTTTCAGACATTGTAGCGCGTCCAAATGATTGTGGCATTGTAATTAATAAATGCTGTACAAATATTGAATCTGGGTTGGTTTGGTTATATTCGATGTTGCTATTAAAATCTTCTATTTGTTTAGGTTTGAATTCAGCTTCATATTTTGTATGCCAATGATCATTTTCGAATTTTTGAACATAGAAAATATCCTTGTCTTCGTTGTTAAAAATAGCGCGGAATGTACCACTGATATCAGTAATTGGTTGTGTATGCTCAGATGAAGTAATAGGAATGACATGTAGAGGTAAGTCTCCAAAGCCAACATCAGTTACATAGAATACATCATTTATAGAAACAACAAGTGAAGCATGTGAACCGTTCAGACTACGACCGCCACCGGGTGTGTGAATAGTAGCTGACATTAATTCAGGATTAAATCCTTTTTGTTGTAAATATGCTTTGAAAAATGTATTTAACTCATAACAAAAACCACCGCGTTTATCATGAACAATTTTATTGAAAAGTGCATCGATATCTACAGATATTGGTTTACCATTTTGAACATCAATATTTTCGAAAGGCACCGTTAACATAAAGCGAGTCGCATAATAATTTAATGCTTCAATACTCGGTTGATTATAACGAGTTGGTTCAATTTGGAGATAATCTTCTAACTTTGCAATATTCATTAGTATACCGCCTCCTGTATTAAAGATTATAATTAAATTTTAAACAGAAATGCTGAAATTTTAAATTCGAAAGCATTGAATTTTGGATAAATACATTTTAAATAGAAAAATACGCTCTCAAAATGAAGTCATCTCTAAAAGAAACGATTTAAAGATGACAACAGAGAGCATATCCTAAATGAGTCAGTATGCAGGGTGTCTAAAAATGCAACAATACAAAGGTAGTTGCAAGACAAGTTACTTTATTTAGACCATTTGTGTTCTATGCGACCAAACTTCCAAATTAAACTTGAAATAAGCCAAGTAATTAAAAATAATGCAACTAAAATATAACCTAAATAATCAAATTCGATCGAACCAATGAATGCCCAAAACGCACCATGTAAATCTAGCTTATCAGCAAGAATTTGTAGCAATTCAATCATCCCAATCACTAATGCTGCCATGACTGATATCGCAGTAATCGTTATATTGTAATAGATTTTGCGAATAGGATTGAAGAATGCCCAATTATAGGCATACTTCATTACAACACCATCTAATGTATCCAATAAACTCATACCTGATGCGAATAAAATTGGTAAAGATAAGATTCCGATAAATGAAATGGCTTGTTGTGATGCGCCTGAAGAAAGAGCGAGTAACGCAATTTCACTAGCTGTATCAAAACCAAGTCCAAATAAAAAGCCAAGTGGCAATACGTGCCAACTACGCGTGATTAATTTGAAATAAGGTCCTACAAATCGAGAAACCAATCCTCTAGATTCAAGTAATGCATCGACTTCAGCTTCTTCAATGTGTTCACGACGTAATTTAGCGAACAAGTTAATTAAAGAGATTAAAATAATTAGATTCAACACACCGATAAGCACTAAAAAGAAACCTGAAACTAGTGTACCAATCGTTCCACCAATATCTTGGAAATGCGGTAATTCATCTTTAGCCCATTTTACAGATACCCCTAAAAAAACAGCCATTAAAAATACGACAGATGAATGTCCAATTGAAAAATAGAAACCTACACCAGATGGATCTTTGCGTTGCTGTAATAATTTGCGAACCGTATTATCTATCGCGGCGATATGATCTGCATCAAATGCATGACGCAAACCTAATGTATATGCAAGAATCCCCATACCAAATAAGATATGATGGTCTTTTCCAGCAATCCATAAAAAACTAAACCCAATAACGTGTAACAAAATGACAATAGCTATGTATGGTAACCAGCTTAAACGCTGATTTTTAAAAACAGTCAAAATATATCCTTCTTTCATAACATGATATTTAATCATACTGTATGTTCAATGTGCACTCTAGTAATAAATGTTCATATAACAAAAATGTTATACAAAATTATTTTTTATATAAAAATATACATGTAACCGCAAAAGAATTTTTTGAGATATATATAATTTGATACATTAATCAACAACAATGTAAGATGTCACTTTGCTTAACTTGGCATCCTTTTTATGATTTTCAAATTCAAAAAAATGAGCAAAATGAATCTCTTTACCAGTTTTTAATATTTCAATACCATGCATGGAACCTAAGCACCCATGTGTGATGCTGGAATGGATATTGAGACTAGCAACCTGATTGTAATGATTAGATAGTTCTTGAATTAATATTTGAGGTCCGTATATGTCAAAGCGGCCAGGGACAGACCAAATAAATTCTGTTGTAACCAGTGAACGTAATAATTCAATATCTAATGCTGCTGTAGCAACTATAAAATCTATCATTTGTTGACGTTTAGGCGCATGATTGCATGACACATCTCCTGTTAACTTAAAAGGTAATGATGAATGAACTTCCGTTTTAAAATGTAGTTGGTGCTGAAATAAAGCTTGTTCCAATATTGATATAGCTTTAGGACCAACGCCATGCATCTCCATTAGAGATGACTTCGTATATTGTGATACTGCTTCTAATGTGTATATACCTTGTGAATTTAGCGCGCGTGTTGCAGGCTTTCCAATTTTAGGTAAAGTCATTTGTATCCATCCTTTATGTTGTATGGTAGTCTTTCTGGCAATATACCCTGATTTGTACAGAATTATTTATAAAATTAATATTGTTTAGTGGTTGGTGAATAAATGTGGGAAATATAAACAAAATGATATCTTTATCGAAATATTATTAGTAAAATCGTTATATTAGCTTAACTAAGTGAGCGTAACATGTTAAAAATTGGGAGAGTAAGGAGGTATGTAAGTGAATACAGAATATAAAAAAGGTGTATTTTTAGCACTCAGTGCATACATTCTGTGGGGAATACTACCTATATATTGGCAGTTCGTTGATGCAATAGGCGCATTTGAAATTTTAGCCTTTCGTATTATATTTTCAGTAATATTCATGATTTTCATACTCGCGGTTGGACAAAAACAACGCAATGCATTTCAACGAGATATGAATCAATTGTTAGCCAAGCCCATTCAATTACTAGCAATTGTCGTAGCAGGCTATGTCATTACATTAAATTGGGGTACATTTATTTGGGCTGTAACGAACGGACACGTCCTACAAACAAGTTTAGGTTATTATATAAATCCACTTGTTAGCATTTTGCTCGCACTTATCTTTTTAAAAGAAAGATTCAATAAATTTGAATGGCTAGCCATTTTATTCGCATTCATCGGTGTATTATATATGACACTGAAAATTGGAGAATTCCCAATCGTCTCTATTATATTAGCGTTATCCTTTGGTACATATGGATTATTGAAAAAAGTAGTACATATTGATGCCATCAGCAGTATTACGATTGAATGTATTGTTACCGCACCTGCTGGACTCATATACGTTATTTATTTATGGCAGCAACATCAGATGTCATTTGGATTGAACATGTCATCATTTTGGTTGTTATTTTCTGGTGCTATTACGGCAATACCACTAATCCTATTCTCAGCCGGGGCAAAACGTATTCCACTTTCGTTAATAGGATTTATTCAATACGTTGGACCAACAATAATGTTTGTACTCGGCATATTTGTTTTCAAAGAGCCTTTTAGTATAGATCAATTAATTACGTTTATATTTATTTGGACAGGTATTGTGTTATATAGTCTTTCTCAATACATTAAATTGAAGAAACATCCGGTCGCAAAAACCCTATAAAATACGAGGAGAGATAATTATACGTGTTTTCAATTTCCTTTGTGTCATGATAAGGTGAGACTGAGGTATGTGTGCAGTAACAGTGATAGCCGTATAAATTTGAAACATTAAATATGAAATAAAGCACTTTCGTTGAATTCGCACTTAAAATGAATTTAAACGAAGGTGTTTTTTATTTCATGATTTATGAGGGCATACGTAATGTTGATCAATGAAACGGATTAGTATAGAAATGTATTTTATGTGATGTTACGTAATGACTTAAATCTTTATACAAATTTTCAGTGAAGTAGGCAATGATTTAAAGGATAAACGTATTTTAAAAAGGGAGTCTTGATTTAGCAAAGATTGATTTTAAATACAAATTAAAAAGCGCCTAAATCAATGAGATTCGAGCGCTAATTTAAATATTTTAAAATATACCAATTACTTTCATCCAAAGTGATCCTAAACCAATCCAGATAATAAAGTAGACGAAACCTAATATTAAGTTCATTGTCCACCAACGTTTTTGAGTCACGTAACCTGAAGAGAATAGAATCGGCGCTGGACCACTACTATAGTGTGTTGTTGAAGCTAATAGGTTACCGAAGAAACCTAACATTAATGCACTGAATAATGGTGGTGCACCGGCTGCGATGGCAACGCCTAGTAATGCTGCATACATCGCACTGATATGTGCTGTAGAACTTGCAAATAAGTAATGTGAATAGAAGTAGAACAATATTAAAATGACCAGTACTATAGGCCAGCTTAAGCCACCAAGACTTGTAGCAATGGATTTACTTAACCAAGGAATAAATCCAAGCTTGTTTAATTGGTCGGCCATTAACACTAATACTGAGAACCATACTAATGTGTTCCAAGCACCTGTTTCGTTTAAAATGTCTTGCCATGTTAAGACGCCTGTCAATAATAACAATGCTAGCGCAATAAAGGCCGTTAAAGTTGCATCAATATGAATGAAACTTCCAACAATCCATAATGTTAGAGCAATGACAAAAATACCAATCATAAATTTTTCAGCTAAATCGATTTTACCCATAGTCGCTAATTCATTTTCAGCCCAACTCTTAGCATTTGGTGTTTCTTTAACAGTTGGTGGATAAATTTTATAAATAATAAAAGGTACAACAATTAAGGAAACAAGTCCAGGAACTAAAGCAGCTAGGAACCAATTCATCCATGTAATGTGAACATTAGATGTGCTAGATGCTAAATTTTGTGCAAGGGGGTTACCGGCCATTGCAGTTAAAAACATAGCCGCAGTAATTAAATTACCTTGGAATTCTGTGAAAACAAGAAATGCACCCATTTTGCGTGCTGATCCGTCTTTCGGTTTCGAACCAAATGATTCAGAAAGTGATTTGATAATTGGGAACATGATTCCACCAGCACGCGCGGTATTACTTGGTGTAGCAGGCGCTAGAATTAAATCTACACCGACGATAGAATATGCTAATCCTAATGTTTTTTTACCAAATAATTTGACGAAATGAAGTGCGATCCGTCTACCAAGACCTGTTTTCACAAATCCTCTCGAAATGAAAAATGCCATAGCAATTAACCAAATGCTATTATTACCAAAACCAGCGACAGCCGTTTTCATGTCAACAATTCCAACGAGTACCATGATTGTAAATCCAATTATAGAGACGGCCCCAATTGGCATCGGTTGTGTAATACAAGCAATGATTGTCGCGACGAATATTGCGAACATATACCATGCTGTTGGATCCACAGCATCCGGTTTAAAAGGTGTAAGTGCCCAAATAAGGAGACCTACAACGATAGGGAGTATAAACTTACGATATTTAACCGTGTTTTCCATGTTAAAACGTCCTTCTTTCTATGTTTTATACATATTTCAATTTAAGAATAAAGCTAACTACAAAAGATGTACAGTAATAATTAAATATAAAATTAAATTAACGAAATCATTAATATAATTATTTTTCGATAATCGGTGAAGAACTGGTATAGATGGTGTTTATTAAATTTAAAAGATTTTGAAAATGAACTAATATACTAAGAAATTAATTGATACAAGTTAACTTCATGCACTTGTATTCGTTATACTGTATATATTTTGCATAATAAAATAATAATATGAATTTTTGATAAATTCCATTGAATAAGAACTAAATTAGTTTATAATTTATCATTAGTATCCTATGGATATGACATAGATTATAAGGAGGGGTTTTTATGAACAAGAATGTGTTGAAGTTTATGGTCTTTATAATGTTATTAAATATCATCACGCCTTTATTTAATAAAAATGACGCATTTGCAGCACGAGATATTTCATCAACGAATGTTACAGATTTAACTGTATCACCGTCTAAGATAGAAGATGGTGGTAAAACGACAGTAAAAATGACATTCGACGATAAAAATGGAAAAATACAAAATGGTGACACGATTAAAGTGGCATGGCCGACAAGCGGTACAGTAAAGATAGAGGGTTATAGTAAAACAGTACCATTAACTGTTAAAGGTGAACAGGTGGGTCAAGCAGTTATTACACCAGACGGAGCAACAATTACATTCAATGATAAAGTAGAAAAATTAAGTGATGTTTCGGGATTTGCAGAATTTGAAGTACAAGGAAGAAATTTAACGCAAACAAATACTTCAGATGACAAAGTAGCTACGATAACATCTGGGAATAAATCAACGAATGTTACGGTTCATAAAAGTGAAGCGGGAACAAGTAGTGTTTTCTATTATAAAACTGGAGACATGCTGCCAGAAGATACGACACATGTACGATGGTTTTTAAATATTAATAATGAAAAAAGATATGTATCGAAAGATATAACTATAAAGGATCAGATTCAAGGTGGACAGCAGTTAGATTTAAGCACATTAAACATTAATGTGACAGGTACACATAGCAATTATTATAGTGGATCAAATGCAATTACTGATTTTGAAAAAGCTTTTCCAGGTTCTAAAATAACTGTTGATAATACGAAGAACACAATTGATGTAACAATTCCACAAGGCTATGGGTCATATAATAGTTTTTCAATTAACTACAAAACCAAAATTACGAATGAACAGCAAAAAGAGTTTGTTAATAATTCACAAGCTTGGTATCAAGAGCATGGTAAGGAAGAAGTGAACGGGAAATCATTTAATCATACTGTGCACAATATTAATGCTAATGCTGGTATTGAAGGTACTGTAAAAGGTGAATTAAAAGTTTTAAAACAGGATAAAGATACCAAGGCTCCTATAGCTAATGTAAAATTTAAACTTTCTAAAAAAGATGGATCAGTTGTAAAGGACAATCAAAAAGAAATTGAGATTATAACAGATGCAAACGGTATTGCTAATATTAAAGCGTTGCCTAGTGGAGACTATATTTTAAAAGAAATAGAGGCGCCAGCACCGTATACATTTGATAAGGATAAAGAATATCCGTTTACTATGAAAGATACAGATAATCAGGGATATTTTACGACTATTGAAAATGCAAAAGCGATAGAAAAAACAAAAGATGTTTCTGCTCAAAAGGTTTGGGAAGGATCTCAAAAAGTGAAACCAACGATTTATTTCAAGTTGTACAAACAAGATGACAATCAAAACACAACACCAGTAGACAAAGCAGAGATTAAAAAATTAGAAGATGGAACGACAAAAGTGACATGGTCTAATCTTCCAGAAAATGACAAAAATGGCAAGGCTATTAAATATTTAGTTAAAGAAGTAAATGCTCAAGGTGAAGATACAACACCAGAAGGATATACTAAAAAAGAAAATGGTTTAGTGGTTACTAATACTGAAAAACCAATTGAAACAACATCAATTAGCGGTGAAAAAGTATGGGACGACAAAGACAATCAAGATGGTAAGAGACCAGAAAAAGTCAGTGTGAATTTATTGGCTAATGGAGAGAAAGTAAAAACGGTAGATGTGACATCTGAAACAAACTGGAAGTACGAATTTAAAAACTTACCGAAGTATGATGAAGGAAAGAAAATAGAATATACAGTGACCGAAGATCACGTAAAAGACTACACAACAGACATCAACGGTACGACAATAACGAACAAGTATACACCAGGAGAGACATCGGCAACAGTAACAAAAAATTGGGATGACAATAATAACCAAGACGGAAAACGACCAACTGAAATCAAAGTTGAGTTATATCAAGATGGAAAAGCAACAGGAAAAACAGCAACATTAAATGAATCTAATAACTGGACCCATACGTGGGCAGGATTAGATGAAAAAGCAAAAGGTCAACAAGTAAAATACACAGTCGAGGAATTAACAAAGGTCAAAGGTTATACAACACATGTGGATAACAATGATATGGGCAACTTGATTGTGACGAATAAATATACGCCAGAAACAACATCAATTAGCGGTGAAAAAGTATGGGACGACAAAGATAATCAAGATGGTAAGAGACCAGAAAAAGTCAGTGTAAATTTATTGGCTAACGGAGAGAAAGTAGAAACGGTAGATGTAACATCTGAAACAAACTGGAAGTACGAATTTAAAAACTTACCGAAGTATGATGAAGGAAAGAAAATAGAATATACAGTGACCGAAGATCACGTAAAAGACTACACAACAGACATCAACGGTACGACAATAACGAACAAGTATACACCAGGAGAGACATCGGCAACAGTAACAAAAAATTGGGATGACAATAATAACCAAGACGGAAAACGACCAACTGAAATTAAAGTTGAGTTATATCAAGATGGAAAAGCAACAGGAAAAACGGCAACATTAAATGAATCTAATAACTGGACCCATACGTGGGCAGGATTAGATGAAAAAGCAAAAGGTCAACAAGTAAAATACACAGTTGAAGAATTAACAAAAGTTAAAGGCTATACAACACATGTGGATAACAATGATATGGGTAACTTGATTGTGACGAATAAATATACGCCAGAAACAACATCAATTAGCGGTGAAAAAGTATGGGACGACAAAGACAATCAAGATGGTAAGAGACCAGAAAAAGTCAGTATAAATTTATTGGCTAATGGAGAGAAAGTAAAAACGGTAGATGTGACATCTGAAACAAACTGGAAGTACGAATTTAAAAACTTACCGAAGTATGATGAAGGAAAGAAAATAGAATATACAGTGACCGAAGATCACGTAAAAGACTACACAACAGACATCAACGGTACGACAATAACGAACAAGTATACACCAGGAGAGACATCGGCAACAGTAACAAAAAATTGGGATGACAATAATAACCAAGACGGAAAACGACCAACTGAAATCAAAGTTGAGTTATATCAAGATGGAAAAGCAACAGGAAAAACGGCAACATTAAATGAATCTAATAACTGGAGCCATACGTGGACAGGATTAGATGAAAAAGCAAAAGGTCAACAAGTAAAATACACAGTCGAGGAATTAACAAAGGTCAAAGGTTATACAACACATGTGGATAACAATGATATAGGTAACTTGATTGTAACGAATAAATA
>NZ_JACVZO010000037.1:0-22290 GCF_017151845.1 Staphylococcus sp. EG-SA-17 | reverse complement strand
CTAAGTCATTCTCATCTACGACATAAGCATGTTTAATTGGTACGTTGTTCATATCTTTAACTTGTATTGATATGCCCATATGACCTTTTAAAATGAATAGCTTAAAATCGAATCCGTTAACATGAATATTTTTGCGTATGATTTCGCCTATTTCGTAATACATCTTGACTTCCTCCGTTTTTCGTTTTATATTGAACATGAATTTTTTCTTAAGTGTTTTGTTTGATACTGTTACTTGTTGGCGCAAGTAGCAGTTTTTTTATTCTTCATAAAAGTATTCTTTATAAAATATGAATGTTGCGATACTTGCGAATCCCGCAATTGACCACGCTGTAGTGAAGTATAGAAACGGCATGAGTACAATCGCTAAGACTGTGAAGCATAATACTGCTAATAGATAGCTTTTATAAATGTTACTCATTTTCTTTTTTCAACGCCTCCATTATTCTCTCGTCTGACAAGCCGTGATAAGGGAATTTTTCTCTAGCTAATTGGACTGGTATTCTGCCTCGAATCGCAATGTATCCCTTGTCTTCAAGCTCTTTATTCAGTTCTCTTATTATTTGTCCTGCTTTGGATTTTGAAACAGATAAAATTACCGCAAGTTCTTTAGCTTGCAAACTATTTTTTATCATATCTATTCCTCCTTTTTATTTTTGTGTTGTGTATAATTTAGTTATCTCCTAGTGAAAGGAGGTGGATAATATGTCATATAGTGAATATGAACAGCTTTACTATAAAATTGTTAATGAAGCTGATGAACTATACGGTGGTCAAAGTGAACACTTCAAGAAGAACCTTCAAAAACTTACAGAGAATGCTGATGAAGGTGTTTCCAGTGAAAAGATTTACTCTACCGCTTTACATGAATCACTTGAGTACCAACGAAACTTCATCTTCTTAGAATTAGGTAAGGTTCTCTTTAGTGAAGTCGGAAAATGCCTTAAGTAGTTTTATTCCTGAATCAGGATCACTGTGTCGCTCAATCGTTTCGGCTGTAGACTCTTTACTAAAATCATTTCTATTGATTACAGGCTTTCTCGTATTTCGTTCAATCTTCCAAACCTTCCAAGTCACAACTGCCATTGTGATGAGGAGGGTTGTTTTGTATAGTGTGTTCATTGATAATTCCTCCTATTAAGATTTTTATTTTTCTCCTAAAAACTTATTAACAAAGTATTGTTGTCCTTTGCCTGTCACTTTTGGCGTCTTACTAATTGATGTGTGACCGTCCGAATGTGTGATTGATGTTTCTTTAATTTCGAATAACTCACGTTCCATTGAATACTGTGTAGGCATGTTATAATCCACACCCTTACGTTTAATAAGGAATCCGTTTTGACGTAACCATTCGAATAATCTGCGTTGCCCGATGTTTACGCCGTTTTGTTTAATGATCTTTGCTAACTCTCCAACTAAAATTGATGTCTTAGTAGTAGCTACTGCATCTGCAAATACAATTTTTGGTTTGTCACGTTCAATCTTTGTTTCTAATTGATTGATTGTGTTGTTAGCAATTTTTAAAGCACGTTGCATAATCATTTCTGGGCTGTTCCATGCTTTTTCAACTTGGATGAAGTATTGTCTTGCACGTTTGCCAGGTTCACTACGTTGAATCATTGCGATTTCTTTTGCAGTGTCTAGTGTGAGTGCGTGGTCAATATAGTGAGTCATATTGCCTTGAGCTGTTGCTCTTTTTTGAGCGATAGCTGTGTAATCTGTATTTTCTTCAAATCCGTATTTAAGCATTCTTGGAAACCAATCTTTATATGCTGTCTTAACTTCTAATGCTTGATGAAGTTCTCGACCGCTGATTGCGATTTCTCCATTTTCTTTTTCTTGAATATTGAACATTTCTCCGATGTTCGATTTTGTTTGTAATGCTTGCATAATATTTATGCTCCTTTCATGTATAATGTTGTTATCAAATATTTAAGGTGGTTATTCTTATGGAATTCATACAATCTACTTTGTTTTCAAACGTTGTAGCTTTTCTAGCTTTAGGTCTATCTGCATACTCAATTTTTTATACTCGTTCTCAAAATAAGTTCAGTTTTGTTATTAGCGATCTTAATTTCTACTATGAAAATAATTTTGTAGAATTAAATTTTGTCGTCGCTAATGACTCGTCTAGAACTCATACTTTAGAAGAATTAATATTTTTAGATAAAAACAAAAATGTTTTAACACCTATTAACGTAGTATTGGAATCTGATGAATATTCATCTCTCGGTATATATAATCCAAGTTATTTGCATGCTCCAATCGATAAACAATTAGATAAACCAGAAGTTATGATAGCTAATTCGTCATCAGAGTTTTTATATAAATTCGAATTAGAACCTGCGTTTATAAAGATTGTTTCTAATCAACGAATAAACAAACTTAAAAAGTATAAGTTAATCTCTACCGATTCTTACGAGCATAATTAATATCGCTAAATTCATGAAAAAGTGAATTGCTAGTAGTGTGTTGGTCAGCATCATTTTGTATCTTCCTTTCGTGATTTTTGAATAACTTTTATTCAAATTGTTACTTCATAATCTTTTGTTGAGTAATAATATTTTTAATAACCTCAACATCTTGGTCGTCGAGTTGTAGCTCGGCGGCTTTTTTACTAAATTGTCCGTCAATAATTCTGTTGATTTCGTGCCACTGTGCAGGTGTGAATTGCTTTCTAAATTCTAAAAAATGTTTGATTGTTTCTTCCATTTGTAGTTCCTCCTGTTAAGCAGTTACGTTAGCTTCATAACCGAATTCAGTCATGATTTCATGTATTTTCAATCTGCCTTTTTGTGTCCATCTAGTTTGTAAAACTGTGTCTTCTCTACCGTCAGAGCGTACAATTGCTATAGTGTCTGATTCTGTGTAACTCTTGCCCATGTGTTCTGAGTAAAGAACCCACTGTTTATTTACTTTTCGTTGTAATCTAGCTTCGTGTAGTAGTTTGTTTAACTTTTGTGCTGATATACCGTAGTCTGCCGCGATTTGAGTTGTAGCTAATGTGCCAGTTGATTTTAAGATTTCATCAACATAATCTGCTTTGGGTTTTAGCTCTCCGATTTCTTGTTGTAAAAGTAAGTTTTGCTCTTTTTCTTTCTTATACTCAGTCAACACTGTAATGATGTAGTCTGGATCTTTTAATGTTTGTTCAATTACATTGTCTGTTGCGTATATACCGTGTTTGCGAATAGCTGGTAGGACATCTGATGTTACCCATCGTTTGAATTTTCTAGCGGTTTCTCTAATTTTTTCGTTTTTGCTTTGTTTAGAAGCATCGAAGATTAGACTGTATAATCCTGATTCGTTGATAATGATCATATTTCTGTTTTGACCTGATGCACTAAATTGGTGCGTCAGCTTGTCCTCGCTATCAACATGATTTCTAATGGCATTGTCTGATCTTGCATATCCTAAAATCTCAGCAATATCTTTTCCTACAAAATAAGGTTCGTTTTCAATTTCTACTGTTCTTACTGGTAGCTCTTTAAAATTAAATGTTTGTAATGCTTGCATTGTTCGTTCCTCCTTTTAAGATGTTTGTTTTTCTTTTTCAAAAAGAAATTCGATATCATACTCTGGAAAATATGTGTTTTTGATAAGTAGAGCTTCTCCAAATTTAAAATCTGAAGCGCCATTGATTTTATCGGCTACAGTTTGGTATCTGACTTCTAACAAATCAGCTAAATCTACCAGAGATACTTTTTTATCTTTTCTAATGTCGTCGAAATTCTTCAACATAGTATCCCTCCTTAATACGAAAATTCGTATTTCAAAATAAAATTTTTAGCAATCTCGCCGATTGCTTAACTAAAGTTTATACGAAATTTCGTACTATGTCAACACTAAAATTCGTATTTTTTATTCCTGATTATACTTGATATACGATTTTTCGCATGGTATTATATAGGTACAAATTAGAAATGAGGCAAACAATTATGACTAAAGAAAAAGATTTAAAATATCTTATGGAAAAGAAATCAGGTAGTGTAAAGGCTTTTTCCGAAGAAATTGGTTTAGCTTATACAACTGTAAGATCTATTTTAGAACGTGGAGTTTTTAATGCTAAAGTAGAAAACGTCATCAAAATTTGTAATGGTTTAAATATCAGACCAGAAGATATTATGGATATTAAACAAACAAAACCTATAGAATCCCAACTTGAAACTCTACCAGTTAAAAAGATACCGGTCGTTTCTAAAATATCAGCAGGCTTACCTATCTATTGCGAAGAAAATTTAGTTGATTACATATACTTTTCTAGAGATAAATTGAACGATGAAAAAGAAGAATTTGGTCTAAAAGTGTCAGGTGATAGCATGAATAAACTTTTTGATGAAGGTGATGTAGTTGTTGTTGAAAAAGATTCTATCGTCGAAAATGGTCAGTTAGGTGTAGTCATGATAAATGGCTATAACAGTACTGTGAAGCGCATAAGATACAATGGAGACCAAATCATATTAATACCTGAATCGAACAATCCTAATCACTATCCACAAGTATATGGTAAAGACGATGAAGTTAAAATTGTAGGTAGAGTTGTAGCAAGTGTAAAAACGTATTGATTAATAGCGCCTGTGTGGCGTGAGGAGGATGAGGGATGGAAGAGAACGCACCTTTAGAAACAGCAGTTAATAATTTTAAAAAGATTCAAAATAGCGAGATTTACAAATTTAAATATATGAATTCATGGTGTCTTGAATATTCAGAGTTTTTATTGGATGAAGTTAGATTGTTAAAAGAAAACAAAAGTTACACCAGATATAAAAAAGGCACTATAATTTATGTAAAGTTAGGTGTTAATGTTGGCAGAGAGTTTTCTGGAAACCATTTTTGTATGGTACTTAATAATCACGATTCAAATAAAAATCCAATATTAACGGTAGTTCCACTTACATCTTCCAGAAGTAAATTCAATGTGCATATCGAAGAAGATTTGTTACCTTTAGTATTGGAAAAAATGGACGTAACGGGTAAGGATTTAGCTAAAAAAATCATGAACAATCTTGAAAAGGTGTCAAAAGCAGAAAACCCATACGATCAAAAATTACTTGATGAAAACAAATCGCTGAATGACGACTTCAAAAAATATTCGAAGGTTCGCAAAAGATATGAGCGATTCAAGTATAAAAAGACCTATGCTAACGTTTTAAATATCACTACAATCAGCAAGGATAGAATATCGAAAATTAATAGGTATGACCCTGCCGGAGAAATATCATATTCAAAAGAAACAGTAGATAAAATTGAAAATAGTATAAAAATTAGATTTCTTAGTTAAATCGCTTGAACTACACTCTCTTTGATGGTATATTACATATATACAAAACAAGCCGCTGAAATATTTGCGGCAAGCTTCAAATTAGACAAGTCGCTGAAATATTTGCGACATGAGAGGGTGCATCTGCGCTCTCTCTTTTTTTATACAATTTTCACGGGTAGCCCGCCTACCCTTATTATTTTTTGCCAATTTTGAGGAGGGAAAAGCAAAATGCCAGTATATAAGGATGATAATACAGGTAAATGGTATTTTTCCATTAGATATAAAGATGTATACGGTAATAACAAACGTAAGATGCAACGCGGTTTTTCAACTAAGCGTGAAGCTAAGAGAGCAGAGGCTATTTTTTTGAATGACGTAAACGAAGGATATAGTGATTCGAAAACATTTGATTATGTTTTTCATCACTACTTAGAAAATAGCGATTTGAGACCTAAAACAAAACGACGCAAACAAAATGAATATCATAAACACTTTAAAGCTAAGTTCGGGCACATAAAAATGAATAAGATAACACAAAATCAATGCCAAGAGTTTCGTAAATATCTAATAGAGAATGTAGCATCAACAAATTCTGCTCGTACAATTTGGTCAGGTTTTAAAGTTGTAATTAATTATGCTAAAAAATACTTTGGATTACGTACAGATCCAACAATATCAATTAAACCTATTCCGCGTGTAAAGCCAAAACCTAAGTTTATGATGCGTGAAGAATTTGAAGAAAGAATCAAAGACATTGAAGATCAAGATTACAGAGAGTTATTTACATTAATGTTTTATACAGGTTTAAGGATTGGCGAAGCTATGGCGCTTGTTTGGACAGACTACAATAAATATAAAAAAGAGATATCCATAAATAAAACAATGGACATCTCTAATAGAACTATATATCCGAGACCAAAAACAGATAGTTCAGAGGATATTGTTCCTTTACCTAAATTCATCAATACAATGTTAACTGAACGACACCAACGTGAAAAAGAGTTAAACAAATATTTTGATGAACGTAGTTATTTTATTTTCGGAGGAATGGCTCCCAAACATTACAGTCATGTTCAAAAGAAATTCCAAAAAGCTTTCCCCCATTATAACATTCACGCGTTAAGACATTCTTATGCATCTTATCTTGCAAATAATGGTGTAGATATTTTCGTTTTACAGTCACTTATGAGACATGCTCAAATCACTGAAACGATGGGCACTTACAGCCATTTATATACTCAGAAAAAACACGATGCAATAGCCATTTTTGACAAGTAAATGGTATCAAAATGGTATCAATAGCCATTTTCGAAAGTCAAGAATGGCTTAACAACGCGGTTTAAAGCTATCCAATACTACCTTCCATTTCGAACTTGATTAAACGGTTCATTTCGACCGCGTATTCCATTGGAAGTTCTTTTGTAAATGGTTCGATGAATCCCATAACAATCATTTCTGTCGCTTCTTCTTCAGAAATACCACGACTCATTAGATAGAATAATTGTTCTTCAGAAACTTTTGAAACCTTGGCTTCATGTTCTAATGATATTTGATCGTTGAATACTTCGTTATATGGAATTGTATCTGATGTTGATTCGTTATCTAAGATTAATGTATCACATTCAATATTTGAACGAGCGCCTTTTGCTTTACGTCCAAAATGTACAATACCACGATAAATAACTTTACCACCATTTTTAGAAATAGATTTAGAAACAATCGTTGAAGATGTATTTGGCGCTTTATGAATCATTTTAGCACCGGCATCTTGAACTTGTCCTTTACCAGCAAATGCAATAGATAATGTACTACCTTTTGCACCTTCACCTAAAAGAACACAGTTTGGATATTTCATCGTTAACTTAGAACCTAAGTTACCATCTACCCATTCCATATTTCCGTTTTCATAAACAAAAGTACGTTTTGTAACTAAATTGTATACATTGTTCGCCCAGTTTTGAATCGTAGTATAACGAACGTGCGCATCTTTATGCACAATGATTTCCACAACAGCAGAGTGTAAAGAACTAGTTGTATAAACTGGTGCAGTACAACCTTCTACGTAATGTACAGAAGCACCTTCATCAGCAATGATTAATGTACGTTCAAATTGACCCATGTTCTCAGAGTTAATACGGAAATAAGCTTGTAGTGGCGTATCTAGTTTGATATTTTTAGGTACATAAATGAACGAACCACCTGACCATACCGCTGAGTTTAACGCCGCAAATTTGTTATCTGCTGCAGGTACTACAGAAGCAAAGTATTTTTTGAATAATTCTTCATTTTCTTGTAAAGCACTATCTGTATCTTTAAAGATAATACCTTTTTCTTCAAGTTCTTTTTCCATATTATGGTAAACAACTTCAGATTCATATTGAGCAGAAACACCAGCTAAATATTTTTGTTCAGCTTCAGGAATTCCTAATTTATCGAAAGTTCTTTTGATTTCTTCTGGCACTTCATCCCATGAACGTTCAGCTTGTTCTGAAGGCTTTACATAGTAAGTAATGTCATCGAAATTCAATTCTGATAAGTCGCCACCCCATTGAGGCATTGGCATTTTATAAAACAATTTTAATGATTTAAGACGGAAATCTAACATCCATTCCGGCTCATTTTTCATGTTAGAAATTTCTCTAACGATATTCTCAGTTAAACCACGTTCTGATCTGAAAATGGACACATCATCGTCGTGGAATCCATATTTATAATCCCCAACATCAGGTGCTTTTTTAGCCATTTCAATCACTCCTTAAAAATATATTTACAACGGCGTGCGTAAGTTTTTAATTCATGATGTAAACCATATTATAACAATGACATGACATCTTATAAAAATTTTTATACTTTTATATGTCTAATATCAAAATCATCTATGATTAACAGCATTCTATTCTTCTTCAGTCGTACCTTCTGCTTTACCTTCTTTAGCAACAGTACCTTTTTCCAATGCTTTCCAAGCTAATGTGGCACATTTAATACGAGCTGGGAATTGAGATACACCTTGCAATGCTTCAATATCTCCCATTTCTTCTGTAATCACATAGTCTTCACCAAGCATCATTTTCGTAAATTCTTGGCTCATTTGCATTGCTTCTCCAAGTGAATGACCTTTAACAGCTTGTGTCATCATCGATGCACTTGCCATTGAAATCGAACAACCTTCACCTTCAAACTTAGCATCTTTTATAATGCCGTCTTCTATATCAAATGTTAGTCGTATACGGTCACCGCATGTCGGGTTATTCATATCTACTGTCATAGACCCGTTATCTAATACACCTTTATTTCTAGGATTTTTATAATGATCCATAATGACAGATCTATATAATTGATCTAGATTATTAAAATTCATAAGAGAAAAACTCCTTCGTTTGTTTCAAGGCATTTATTAACTGATCAATGTCTTCTTTCGTGTTGTATATATAAAAACTCGCTCTAGCTGTTGAAGACACATTTAACCATTTCATTAACGGTTGCGCACAATGATGCCCAGCTCTAACCGCTACACCTTCTGTATCTACGGCTGTAGCAACATCGTGTGGATGTACATCTTGTAAATTAAACGTTATTACACCTGCACGACGATCCTTTGGCGGGCCATAAATTTCAATTCCTTCAATTGCAGACATTTGCTCATAAGCATATATCGTTAATTCTTGTTCATATTTATGAATTGCATCAAAACCTATGCGTTCTAAATAGCGAATAGCTTCTGCAAGCCCAATTGCTTGTGCAATTAATGGAGTACCCGCCTCAAATTTAGTAGGTAAATCAGCCCATGTTGCATCATACTTACTTACAAAATCAATCATGTCGCCACCGAACTCAATCGGTTCCATTTTTTGTAGTAACTCACGTTTACCAAATAATACGCCAATACCTGTTGGTCCAAGCATTTTATGACCACTAAAACTATAAAAATCAGCATTCATTTCTTGCATATCAAGTTTCATATGTGGTGCTGCTTGCGCCCCATCAACACTGATAATTGCGCCATGTTGATGAGCTATTTCTGCAATGGTTTTAACATCATTAATTGTACCGAGTACATTAGAAATATGTGCAATAGCAACGATCTTTGTTTTATCATTAATCGTTTGCTTAATATCTTCGATGTTTAATTCACCGTCAGCTGTCATTGGTATAAATTTCAATGTCGCATTTTTACGCTTTGCTAACTGTTGCCAAGGAACAATATTGGCATGATGTTCCATTTCAGTGACAACAATTTCATCGCCCTCTTCAACATTTGCATCACCATAGCTATGTGCTACAAGGTTAATCGACGCAGTTGTTCCGCGTGTGAAAATGATTTCTTCAAAATACTTCGCATTAATAAAACGACGAACGGTTTCACGGGCATTTTCATAACCATCAGTTGCCAATGATCCTAATGTATGAACACCACGATGAACGTTTGAATTATAACGCTTGTAGTAATCCTCTAAAACATTTAACACTTGCACAGGCGTTTGACTTGTCGCTGTTGAATCAAGATATGCTAAACGTTTGCCATTGACTTTTTGATCTAATATCGGAAAATCCTTGATTACTTCATTAACGTCAAATGAGTGTTCGGCCACTTCATTCACGACCTTTCTTAAATAAAAATCCTAATCATTTAAATACTGACGTTGTATTAGTCTTATACCAATATCGACAGTCTATATCTATTACAAACTTTTATTTTCAAAATATTATTTAGAAACTTTGCGTTCAATTACTTCTCTCAATTGACGTTTAACGTCTTCGATAGGTAATTCACGTACTACTGGATCTAAGAAACCATGTATAACAAGACGTTCCGCTTCTCTTTGAGAAATACCACGACTCATTAAATAGTAAAGTTGATCTGGATCAACACGACCTACTGATGCAGCATGACCAGCTTGTACATCATCTTCATCAATTAATAAAATAGGATTCGCGTCACCACGAGCATGTTCAGATAACATTAATACACGTGATTCCTGATTAGCAATTGATTTAGTTCCACCATGCTTAATGTAGCCGATACCATTAAATACAGATGATGCATGTTCTTTCATAACACCATGCTTAAGGATATAACCATCTGTTTCTTTACCATATTGTACGATTTTAGATGTTAGATTAATTTTTTGTTCGCCTGTACCTACAACTACTGATTTAAGTGAACTTGTTGAACGATCACCAAATAAATTTGTTGTATTATCAATAATTTGGCTACCCTCATTCATTAAACCTAATGCCCAATTAATTGAGGCATCCGCTTCAGTAATACCACGTCGAATGATATGACCTGTAAAGCCTTTATCCATATAGTCCACTGAGCCATATGTGATATTGGAGTTTGCGCCAGCAATCACTTCAGAAATAATATTTAATTGATTTCCTTCACCAGATGCATTTGATAAGTAATTTTCAACATATGTGACTTCGGCGCTTTCTTCAGTAACGATGATAACATGGTTATAAAAGCTTGCATTTTCGTCGTCGTGCAACACAACGTATTGTACTGGATGTTCTACAACCACATTTTTAGGAACATAAACAAATACGCCACCATTAACTAATGCCGTGTGTAGCGCTGTGATACGATGTTCATCTACTGTTACTGCATCTTTCATAAAGTACTTTTGTACTAAATCACTATGGTTCATAAGAGCGTCTGCTAAACCTTCAACGATAACGCCATCTTTCGATGCATTATCATCAACTTGTGTGTACGCAATCGTATTATTATGTTGAATTACTAAGTTTTTAGAATGATCTACGTCAATAATTTCTCTTACTGACTCAGGTAATTGTGATAAAGATTGATAAACATCACCTTTTACATCGTGTTGTTTAAAAGAATCAAAATCCCATTTTCTTAATTTTGTTTTATCAGGTTTTGGCATTTCTAAAGTTTCTGTTAATTTCAAAGCTTTTTTACGTAATTCTGTCATCCAAGAAGGTTCATTGTGGGCTTTAGAATAATCAACAAGTTGTTCTTCAGAAATGTTCAAAATATCAGTTGTCATAACTTTTTCCTCCTACTTGATGAAATTTACTATTTCGTATAAATGTTCATTTTCATCATATATAGATGAACATCTCATGGATACTGTATTAATAAGATTATTCAGCTGAACCGAACTCTTCTTTAACCCATTCATATCCTTCTTCTTCAAGACGTTTTGCTAATTCTGGACCACCAGATTTAACGACTTTACCAGCATACATTACATGTACTTTATCAGGAGTAATGTAATTTAATAATCGTTGATAGTGTGTAATCATTAATGCACCAAAGTTTTCCCCACGCATTTGGTTAATACCTTTAGATACAACTTTTAATGCATCGATGTCTAACCCTGAATCGATTTCATCTAAGATTGCAAACTTAGGTTCTAACATCATTAATTGTAAGATTTCGTTACGTTTCTTCTCTCCACCTGAGAAACCTTCATTTAAATAACGTTGTGCCATGTCTTTATCTATGTCTAGAAAATCCATATTTTTATCTAATTTCTTAATAAATTGCATTAAGTTGATTTCTTGTCCTTCTTCACGTTTCGCATTGATTGCTGAACGCATGAAATCAGCATTTGTAACACCTGTAATTTCTGATGGATATTGCATTGCCAAGAATAATCCTGCTTTTGCTCTTTCATCAACTTCTAATTCTAAAATATTTACACCGTCTAAAAGTACTTCTCCTTTAGTTACTTCATAGCTTGGGTGTCCCATAATTGCAGATGATAAAGTTGATTTACCTGTCCCGTTTGGTCCCATAATCGCATGTATTTCATCAGTGTTAATTGTCAAGTTAACACCTTTTAAGATTTCTTTATCCTCAATAGACACATGTAGGTCTTTGATTTCTAATGTTGATGCCATTTTATATTCCCTCCGTAAAATATAAAGTTTTCTTAACTAGTTTATAATAATTTTAATTTGTAGTCAAAAAGACTTTGTAATAATGCGTTCAGTTAATTATAACTTACTTATACCTTAATATAAACAACTTAAACCCTTTTTATTATTTTTAATAACTCTAAAGTACAACTCTAATCCGCTCTCTTTAAAAATATAAATGATAATAAGTGCACATAATTTCTCAATGGATTTTATGAATTTAAAATATGTTATCATTTCACTAGGACATTTGTAATATGGTATGATGCTATTTATGATTTTATTCCAATCGTTTGAAAGGAGTTATTCATGCAACAATTTAAATGGATTAATATTCTAAAAGGTTTTGCTATGGGAACGAGTGACTTGGTGCCTGGTGTTAGCGGTGGGACTATTGCATTATTGTTAGGTATATACAATCAATTTATCGCTTCAATTAGCGGCATATTCTCACGACGTTTTTGGCCAAGTTTTACATTTTTAATCCCCATTATAATTGGAATGTTACTGGCAATGGGATCACTAAGTAATCTTTTTAATTATTTATTAAGCCAACACCATATTCCAACTATGTTTTTCTTTGGTGGATTAATCATTGGTATCGTTCCATATTTATTGAAAATTTCTAACTATAAAACGTCATTTACAACTAAACATTACATGATGGTTATAGCTGGTATCGCTATCTTAATTGTTATTACATTAATGAATAATGGCGATAAACATGCTGGAGAAACACTTACTCTATCAACTGGTCTTATTATTAAATACTTTATTGCAGGTATGTGTGCATCTAGTGCTATGTTACTCCCAGGTATTTCAGGTTCATTTATGTTATTAGTATTTGGCGTCTATGGCACAGTCATGCTAGCAATATCTGAAGTTGTTAAACTTAACTTTACAGGTCTTCCTATATTACTTGCAGTCGGATTTGGCGTGCTTGCTGGATTCATTATTTCAAGCAAAATTATCCAGTATTTCCTAACACATCATAAACTAATGACTTTTGCATTAATCATTGGTTTTGTTGTTGGCTCCCTCTTTGCAGTATTTCCAGGTTTACCAACTAATATCGTGATGTGGTTTGTTTCATTAGTAGTATTTATCATCGGTTTTATTGTAAGTTTGACTTTAGGTCGAATTACCGCTGAAAATGAATAGTCATTTTAGGGGTGATAAAATATTTTCAGTATCTCGTTAATCATATGCAATATATGTCTCGTTTTGTATACATATTATTGGATATCATTAGCGAGTTTTTATTTAGTTTTTTTCTAACATTAAAATAATTATTAATAAATTTTGGTATCCACTTTTTTAATACAAAAACCACCTAGCCGATGGTTATACCGACTAAGTGGCATGTGCAGTGTATTAGGAATAAAAAAGTAAAATTACTCGCCTTTGTTACCTTTTACTTTATCAATAAAATCAGTTGCTTTTTCTTTTGCATTTTCAACGAATTCTTTCGCTTTACCAGAAGCTTTATCTTCTTTACCTTCGTTTTCTAAATTTTTATTATCAGTAACATTACCTACTGTTTCTTTAACATTACCTTTTGCTTGTTCGAATTTACTTTCGTCTGCCATAATAAATGCCTCCTCGGAATAATTAAATGTTATATATAATACTTACCCACTGAAAAATTATCTAAACATTTTACTTAAATAATTTTTGTTATTGATTTGACATCATTTTATAACTAGCGAAATAGATTCATCATTAACTTGAGGGAGTGGGACAGAAATGATAAAGAATCACTAATGATTTATGATGTAGTAGTCACTATCCATGTGAAATTAAAAATAGGAATAAATGAGTAGAACGCATGCATATAGGATTTTACTTTATCCGTAATAGCATCTCATTCCTAAATATCATATAAATACCTGTTTAAATTAAAAAGCCCAGCAACATCACGTTACTGAGCCATTAATAATTATTTAGCAGGAATAACTGCACCATTGTATTTTTCATTAATGAAGTCTTGAATATCTTTAGATTGTAATACTTCAATTAATGCTTTGATTTTCTTATCATCTTGATTTCCTTCTTTAACAGCAATTAAGTTTGCATAAGGATTATCTTTCGCACTTTCTACAGCAATAGAATCTTTTTTAGGATTTAGTTTTTGTTCGATTGCAAAGTTTGAATTAATGATAACAGCATCCGCGTCTTCATTTTGATATATTTTAGGTAAGAATTCTGCTGATTGTTTATTATTAAACTTAATATCTTTTTTATTCTCTGTAATATCACTAAACTTAGCATCTTCAATTTTTACGCCTTTTTTGATCTTAATTAAACCTGCATCAACGAAGAATTTTAAGAAGCGTCCTTGTTCAGCTGGATTATTAGACACATAAACTGTTGCACCTTTTGGTAATTCTTTTAAACTTTTATACTTTTTAGAGTATACAGCCATAGGTTCTAAGTGAACATCACCGGCACTTACGATTTTGTAACCTTTATCCTTTTTCTCTGTGTTTAAATATGGTGTATGTTGGAAATAGTTTGCGTCAATTTCACCTTTGTCTAGTAATTTATTAGGCGTAGTGTAATCGTTAATTGTTTTAATATCTAGTTCATAACCTTTTTTCTCTAATAATGGTTTTGCTTTTTCTAAAATTTCAGCATGTGGTGCTGGTGAAGCACCTACTGTTATTTTCTTGTCGTCACTGCCACTTTTGTTTCCATTACCGCAAGCTGCTAATACAACTGCAAATGTTAATACTAAAATAAGACCAAATAATTTTTTCATAAAATGAAACCCCCAATTTATCGTTTATCAAGTTTATTTGTAAGCCAATCCCCAATGAATTGGATTATAAATACAATAATTAAAATAAAAACTGTTGATACTAAAATGACATCATTTTGATTTCGAGTGAAACCTGTTAAGTATGCTAAATTTCCTAAACCACCGGCACCAATTACACCTGCAACTGCTGTTGAACCAACTAAAGCGATTGCTGTAACTGTAATGCCAGACACTAGCGCTGGCATGGCTTCAGGTAAAAGGACTTTACGAATTACTGTCCAAGTATTAGCACCCATTGACCAAGCCGCTTCGATGACACCTTTATCAATTTCTTTAAAAGCAATTTCTACGAGCCTTGCATAAAACGGTGCTGCGCCAATGATCAAGGCTGGTAACGCACCTGTCGGACCACTTATCGTTCCAAGTATCAAACTTGTAAATGGAATTAATAATAAAATTAAAATAATAAATGGTATCGCTCTAAATAAGTTAACAATGAAAGAAACGATAGAATAAAATAACCTTGCACCGATAGACTTACCTTTAGCAGACAAGAATAATAACACACCTAAAATAAGACCAAGTATAAATGCAAATATAGTTGAGACGACTGTCATGTATAGTGTTTCGACTATTGCAGTCCAAACTTCTGGCCACTGAATATTAGGCATTGTAATCATTTCATTTATAATTTCACTAAATGATTTACCCATGTCTTAACACCTCCATTTTAACTTGTCGCTCAATTAACTCTTTTTCGAATTTTCCGAAATCTACACTTGAAATATATGGAATATGCAGAACTAAAAAGCCGACTGTTCCATTTTTTGTATTTTTAATATTTGCTTCTAAAATATTAATTTTAATATCATAGGCAGTTGATAGGCTCGATACAATAGGCTCGGTTGTTGTTGAACCAGCGAAAACTAATCTAACGATATAAGCATCTTTTTCTAATGGCTCTAATTCTGTTAAAGATGTTTCGAAATCATCATTTAAATCGTCTTTCACAAATCGTTTTGTCACAGTGTGTTGCGGATTTTCAAAAACCTGTGTCACCGGTCCTTGTTCTATCACTTTACCACTTTCCATAACTGCAACTTCATCACAAATACGACGAATGACATGCATTTCATGCGTAATTAGTACAATTGTTAAATTTTGTTGTTCTCTAATTTTTAGTAGTAGATCTAAAATTTCATCTGTTGTTTGCGGATCAAGTGCACTTGTTGCCTCATCACAAAGCAAGACCGTTGGATCATTAGCTAACGCTCGTGCAATCCCAACACGTTGCTTTTGTCCACCTGATAACTCTGATGGATAAGCTTTTTCTCTACCTTTTAAACCGACAAGTTCGACAAGTTCTAATGCTTTTTGCTTAGCTCTCCTTCTAGGGACACCTGCAATTTCAAGCGGAAACATAATATTTTTTAACACAGTCCTTGACCATAATAAATTAAAATGTTGGAAGATCATACTTACTTTTTGTCTTTTTGCTCTTAATCCATTTTTGGACAATTGACCTATATGGTCCCCATCTATAATAACTTCACCTGATGTAGGCGCTTCTAAATGATTAAACATTCGAATCAAAGTACTTTTTCCTGCTCCAGAAAAACCAATGACGCCATAAATCGATCCTGCTCGAATCGATAAATTAACGTGATCTACAGCAAGGACTTCTTTATTTTTAGTCCGATATTCTTTAACAACTTCTTTTAATTCAATCACGTTGATTCCTCCCTGTGTTGCTTAATAAAATAAAAAAATGCTTTCTCAATATCGATAGAAAAATTGAGAAAGCAATAGTAGTATTGTTTCTCTCATCTTCAAAAGTTAAAACTTTATGTGAATTGGCACCATTTCTATATAAGACGGTTGCCGGGCTTCGTAGGGCACATCCCTCCACCACTCTCGATAAGAGTTTACGCATCATTTAATTTGTATTAATCCTAACACCTTAGTAAAATTTCGTCAATAACTATTTTAAATTTTCTAACAAATCAGTCACCGATTTAAATGCATAAATTCGTTTTACTTCTTTATCTTTATTCATCAACAATAAAATCGGCGTAGACATGATTTGCATATCTTTACAAAACTGAGGATAAAAGTTTAAATCTATTTTCAATAATGGCAACTGCAATATTTCATTAGCAATGTCTAACATTCTTTCTGAAACCTTACAAGTACCACACGTTGGTGTATAACCAAAGATTAAATGTTTGTCTTCCTCATAAAATGTAGTTACATCTTTGATGTCTAATGAATTATTCATTTACTAAAACTAACCTTTCATTATTTATATTCGGTAAAAGAGGTGTTTCTTTCTTACAAGTAAAGCCATGTTTTGAAAGTACATGCGCCAAATATTGTTTGGGGCAATTCGCAACTTGACAGTAAGTTTTATCAATAAATATATGTTCACTTTCACTCAAATAACGTTTAAACCAATTTCTAATTCGATCTCCTTCGTCATCAGAATCGGCTAATACAAAAACTTGTTTATCATACAGTGATTCTATCATATCATCAAGCTTATCTATACTCATTGTTCCATGAGTACAAATAATATTGACTGGTTCTGCAATAACCTGTTGCACCCTTTTTTTATCAGATTTTCCTTCAACAATTATCACTTTATTTACAATAGCCATCATCATCACCCTTTAAAATCAATAAACATCTGTCACTGTATCATTTCACAAAATTGGTATGAATAAAACATAAATCACAAAAAATTTAAACTAGCTTAATATAATAATTACAAAATCAATGTTTGACTAGCTGGGACATTTAACATAAGCAGACAAAGGCTAAGTCAAAAATCAACATCCTAAAATCTACAATGTTATATTACCAATAGTTAACCAAAAGAAAATACACCTATAACAAACTTTTCAATTATAGCGGGGCCCCAACATAAAGAAATACTTTTTCTTTAGAAATTAGTATTTCTTATGCATGAGTTTTACTCATGTATTCCTATTTTTAAGTACACATTAGCTGTGGCTTATGAAAAAGAACCACTACATTATAAATCACTAGTGGTTCTTTTTCATTTCTGTCCCACTCCCTAGATTGATCTATAGATACTACACTTATTAAAGTAATATATTTTCATGATTCTCTTAGCTGCAATCCCATGAATACATGTAATCATCAAACTTCATAGCCTCAAGGTCAGTAGATTTCACTAAGATATTGGCAATACCTAAATCACCCCATATAATCGAAGAATTACCATCTCTTGTAGAATCAATTTGCAGTAAGACTCTATCATACATTTTCAGTTCTTGATCGTTCGTTCTTGGATCTATTTGGTCAAAATATGGATAACCACCAAGTTGATTAAATGGTTCCTTAGCAGTAAATGTGTTACACACAGGTTCCATCAATTCATCATAACCACCAAACATTGATTTTAGCGCGAAGGATGGATTGACTTTATTCCACAATGCAAGCACGTCCTCATCGTACTTATAATCAGTACATGTAATAGTTTGTTTCGACAATCTAAATTCTATAGAAAATGCTCCACTGAACGGGATATCCTCATTATCAGCATCTAATGACTTCAAATGCGCTTGAATATTTTCGAGTGATAAATCTGTAATTGGCTCTTTTATATAAACAAGCCTTGAGTTTATATTGTTTCCCTTTAAATTTTCAGACATTCCATACATTTGATCTTCTGAACTAATCCAAAACTGCAATATCCCTTCTTTTACAGGAAATAATTCTTGTTGTTCTGGAAGATCATCCAAATTAATCTGCGCTAACAATACCATTGGTACATTATTTTCATCTAATGGTATATCTTTAAAAGATTTTAAAAATGGCATTCCACCAATCTTACTCTGGTTTAATGTTTCTTCTTTCATCTCTTTTAGATCCATTTCAATACATGGTAGTACTGGTAAATTACCGTTTTCTACAGATTCTACGAAACGGTTATATGCTTTTTGCTCCTTTTTAGAAAGATGACTAACGTCTTGAATGTTTAGCATATTAACTTCCCCCAATTTTTATTTTTAAAATAGCTAAATTCATTATTTTCATCATTCTTGAATAATAAAATGTAGCAATACTCCAAATAATAGTACCTAATAAATTTTCTTTCATATTATTTACTTACTCAGACTAAAAATAAACTCCTCAATCTTAGATTAAGGAGTTACACGGTGATTATTCACCAATCATTTCTGAATATTTTTCAGCTGTTAATAAAGCTTCAAGCTGACTTTCATCACTAATTTCTACTTTTACCATCCATGCTTTTTCGTATGGAGATTCATTTACAAATTCGGGACTATCTTCTAGTTCTTCGTTGACTTCAACTACTTTACCAGAGATTGGTGCATATAATTCTGATACAGTTTTAACTGATTCTACGCTACCAAACGTATCCCCTTCATTAATTTCATCATCTGTTTCCGGTAATTCAACGAAAACAATATCACCTAACTCGCTTTGTGCGTATTCTGTGATTCCAATTGTTGCTACATTACCTTCAACTTTAACCCATTCATGCTCTTTTGAATATTTCAATTCATTTGGTACTGCCAAGAGAATCCCCTCCTAATTAATCTTTACATCATTAATGATGCCATAAGGCTAGATGCTATTCAACTATATTTATAAAAATTAACAATTGTATAGCTTATTTCATTTTACATGTAATGAATCTAAATATCGAGATATTTAGTAAACGTTTACATTTCACTTACGCTAACCAAGTCTCTTTATATTGATCTTCTTTAAATCCTAATGTTATCTTATCGCCCATTACTGCTAGAGGACGCTTTACTAACATACCATCAGATGATAACAACTCTAACTTTTCATCTTCTGATAAGGTTTGTAATTTATTTTTCAAATCAAGCTCACGATATTTCGCGCCGTGTGTATTAAACAATTTATTAATTTCTACGCCTGTATTTGCAATTATTGTTTTAAATTCATTTATTGTAGGTGTATGTTGAACGATATCAATTGGTTCATAACTTACGCCATATTCATCTAAAAACTTTGCTGCCTTTTTACAAGTTGTACAATTCTTATATTGGTAAAATTTAATCATACGACTGCAACCTCCTTTATGTATTTAAAATAAATATATCATTTTCCATAGCAAAAGGCTTTCATTTTGAAGCTAAAATTTTTTATTATGTTATAAATTTAGCTATAATAAAAATTATTAAACTATCTAGAGGAGTTGTTACAATGCAAGCAATCAAAAGTAATGAATCATTTAAATCTGTAATTAATAGCGATACACCTGTAATTGTTAAATTTGAGGCAGGATGGTGCCCAGACTGTCGTGCTATGGATTTATGGATTGACCCAATCGTAGAACAATATAATGATTACCAATGGTATACTGTTAATCGTGATGAATTAGAAGATGTAGTTGTTGAAAATGAAGTTATGGGTATCCCTAGCTTGCTAGTATTTAAAAACGGCGACAAAATTGCACACCTTCATTCAGCAAATGCTAAGTCACCTGAACAAGTTGAATCATTTTTAGCAGAAACTTTTAAATAAATACTAAAATAAAAATGTGTATATACTGCACAATAAAAAGCTGAGACTGTGATTGTACCGACTCTAGTAAGTTAGATTAAATCTCTAACTCGATAGATGTCCATCAATTCATGACTCAGCTTTTATTAATGTTTCTATAATTATACATATTAATATAATGTAATTAAGTTTCTATTTTTACGTGGTGCTTTAGGCATATCTTCTTCTAAATCCGTTAAATATAAGAATCCAGCAAGAACTTCATCTTTCTTTATACCAAGTGTTTTTCTTACTTTAGGATCATAGATATATAATGGCGATTTCCAACATGTACCTATTCCCGCTTCATAAAGTAACAACATAAGATTTTGTGCATATGCACCAAATGCAAAGTAGTTTTCATCATTTTGACGTTGTCTTGGATCTGTTTTTAAAATAAGCAATAACATGCCACCAAGTTTCGTTACTGCATCATAATGACATTGTTGCTTATCTAATTCATTAGGAAATGCAAATTTAGAAATATCCTTACTCATATCTCCTAATCTGTCTTTCGGAACATGCACAACTCTCCATGGTTCCCTCATTCCGTGATTTGGAGCATCAGCAGCTTTCTCAATTGCTTGATATAGCAATGCGTCATCTATGTGCATATCTCTTTTAAATTTTTTCACACTTCTTCTATTAGCTATTGCTTGTTGTAATTCCATCTAAAATCGCTCCTCCACGAACAATGATAATACTTCTCAATTATAAGACAGCACTTACACAAAAGCAACCTAATTCATTTTATTAGTATAAAGTCACTTGTGCTTTTAAATCAGTAACATCAATCTGTCCTGGAGCTTGTGCTTCTCCGATACAACCATAAGTCAACGCACCACCAAAAACGCCTTGAGCCGTTCTACTTATTAGTCCAAGTTTAGACATTGAAATACCAACAACTTTGCAGTCCATAGTATCTGAAAATGTAGACATTGCCTGCAATAAATTTAACACATCATTTTTATTATGTGGCATTACTGCTAATTTAACGTATTCTGGGTTGAATTTTTGCATTTTAAAAAATATAAATTGCAATTCATCTAATGGAGGCGTACTTTCGAAATTATGATGTGATATGACCACCTCTTTATTATACTGTTGCAAATGTGTAATGATTCTTTGATGTTTTTCAATGTCAATATCTTCTCGCCATTCTATATCAATCATATCTATGCCATTGATATTTGCTAAGTCTGATATTAAATTAAGATACAAGTCATTTGTAAATTGCCCATAGCCACCTTGTAACTTTGTACGATACGTAACCAATAATTTGAATGAATCTTGCATAACCTTCAGCTTTGTAATCATTTCTGCCACTTGATCAACTGTGACATTTTCAATTTGATCAATTCGTAATTCTAATACGTCTATTGCATCAATACGATGATTAATTTTTTGAATTAAAGTTTCTTCGATAGATAATTGTGGCGCGATAGTCGCTACTACTTCCACATGTGTCATAGTAAATCCCTCATTTCAGATACTCATTATTTTTATTGTAAACAACAACTTTTTATCCTTCAATCAAACAATGCTATAAATGAAAATGATTAAGGTATTTTCGAATGGGTAAAGCATAAATGTATTTTAAATTAGGAGGTTATAAGTATGGCAATACATTATGAAACTAAAGCGACGAATGTTGGCGGACGTAAAGGACATGTTTATACTGATGATCGAGCATTAGATATTGATATCGTTCCGCCTGCTCAAGCAGATGGTAAAGCTACTAACCCCGAACAATTATTTGCAGCAGGTTATGCATCTTGCTTCAACGGTGCCTTCGACCTAATTTTAAAGCAAA
>NZ_JACVZO010000036.1:0-22711 GCF_017151845.1 Staphylococcus sp. EG-SA-17 | reverse complement strand
GCTATCGGCTGTTAACCGATCGGTCGTAGGTTCGAGTCCTACCTGTGGAGCCATGGCTCCTTGGTCAAGCGGTTAAGACACCGCCCTTTCACGGCGGTAACACGGGTTCGAGTCCCGTAGGAGTCATTATATTGGAGAATTAGCTCAGCTGGGAGAGCATCTGCCTTACAAGCAGAGGGTCGGCGGTTCGAACCCGTCATTCTCCACCATTTTGATTATTAATTAACTGAATAAGCTGGAGGGGTAGCGAAGTGGCTAAACGCGGCGGACTGTAAATCCGCTCCTTCGGGTTCGGCAGTTCGAATCTGCCCCCCTCCACCATCTATATATTGGGCTATAGCCAAGCGGTAAGGCAACGGACTTTGACTCCGTCACTCGTTGGTTCGAATCCAGCTAGCCCAGCCATTAGAGCCATTAGCTCAGTTGGTAGAGCATCTGACTTTTAATCAGAGGGTCAGAGGTTCGAATCCTCTATGGCTCACTACTTGCACTTTCCATTCTTGGGAAGTGCTTTTTTTTATTTTTTGAGAATTAGAATGCTAAGGGGTTATGTTATGGCTATTACTTGATTATAGTAAGCGTATACATTATTCTGAAATTATGTATAACAAAGGGGGGACGCTTATGACAAAGACAAAAGCAATTGATATTATTGGTGCACCATCAACATTTGGACAAAGAAAATTAGGTGTTGATTTAGGACCAACTGCGATTAGATATGCAGGTTTAATACCAAGACTAAAGCAATTAGACCTTGATGTTAATGACAAAGGGGATATTAAGGTATCAGCTGTAGACATTGAAAAATTTCAAAGTGAACAAAATGGATTAAGAAACTACGATGAAATTATAGATGTTACTCAAAAATTAAATAAAGAAGTTTCAGCATCAATTGAAAATAACAGATTTCCTCTAGTTCTTGGTGGAGATCATTCTATTGCGGTAGGTTCAGTATCAGCAATAAGTAAACATTATAATAATTTAGGTGTTATTTGGTATGATGCACATGGTGATTTAAATATACCTGAAGAGTCACCAAGTGGAAATATTCATGGTATGCCACTTCGGATTTTGACAGGTGAAGGACCAAAGGAACTATTAGAATTCAATATTAATACCATTAAACCTGAAAATATTGTGCTAATTGGTATGAGAGATTTGGATAAAGGTGAACGACAATTTATTAAAGATAAAAATATTAAAACATTTACTATGGCTGACATAGATAAACTAGGAATTCAGACTGTAATTGAAAATACATTAGATTATTTAAAAACTCATAATGTAGATGGTATACATTTATCTCTTGACGTTGATGCCTTAGATCCACTTGAAACGCCAGGCACAGGTACAAGAGTATTAGGTGGACTTACATATAGAGAAAGTCATTTTGCGCTGGAATTATTACATCAGTCTCAATCAGTAACATCAATGGATTTAGTTGAAGTAAATCCATTGATTGACAGTAATAATCATACTGCTGAACAAGCGGTTTCATTAGTTGGAACATTTTTCGGTGAAACTTTATTATAAATAAATGATTTGTAGTGTATAAAGTATATTTTGCTTTTTGCACTACTTTTTTTAATTCACTAAAATGATTAAGAGTAGTTATAATCTTTAAAATAAATTTTTTCTATTTAAATATATGTTCGTATGACAGTGATGTAAATGATTGGTATAATGGGTATTATGGAAAAATATTACCCGGAGGAGATGTTATGGATTTTTCCAACTTTTTTCAAAACCTCAGTACGTTAAAAATTGTAACGAGTATCCTTGATTTACTGATAGTTTGGTATGTACTTTATCTTCTCATCACGGTCTTTAAGGGAACTAAAGCGATACAATTACTTAAAGGGATATTAGTAATTGTTATTGGTCAGCAGATAAGTATGATATTGAACTTGACTGCAACATCTAAATTATTCGATATCGTTATTCAATGGGGGGTATTAGCTTTAATAGTAATATTCCAACCAGAAATTAGACGTGCGTTAGAACAACTTGGTAGAGGTAGCTTTTTAAAACGCTATACTTCTAATACGTATAGTAAAGATGAAGAGAAATTGATTCAATCGGTTTCAAAGGCTGTGCAATATATGGCTAAAAGACGTATAGGTGCATTAATTGTCTTTGAAAAAGAAACAGGTCTTCAAGATTATATTGAAACAGGTATTGCAATGGATTCAAATATTTCGCAAGAACTTTTAATTAATGTCTTTATACCTAACACACCTTTACATGATGGTGCAATGATTATTCAAGGCACTAAGATTGCAGCAGCAGCAAGTTATTTGCCATTGTCTGATAGTCCTAAGATATCTAAAAGTTTGGGTACAAGACATAGAGCTGCGGTTGGTATTTCAGAAGTATCTGATGCATTTACCGTTATTGTATCTGAAGAAACTGGTGATATTTCGGTAACATTTGATGGAAAATTACGACGAGACATTTCAAACGAAATTTTTGAAGAGTTGCTTGCTGAACATTGGTTTGGCACACGCTTTCAAAAGAAAGGTGTGAAATAATATGCTAGAAAGTAAATGGGGCTTGAGATTTATTGCCTTTCTTTTGGCATTGTTTTTCTTTTTATCTGTTAACAATGTTTTTGGAAATATCTTTAACACTGGTAATCTTGGTCAAAAGTCTAGTAAAACGATTCAAGATGTACCCGTTGAAATTCTTTATAACACTAAAGATTTGCATTTAACAAAAGCGCCTGAAACAGTTAATGTGACTATTTCAGGACCACAATCAAAGATAATAAAAATTGAAAATCCAGAAGATTTAAGAGTAGTGATTGATTTATCAAATGCAAAAGCTGGAAAATATCAAGAGAAGTATCAAGTTAAAGGGTTAGCTGATGACATTCATTATTCTGTAAAACCTAAATTAGCAAATATTACGCTTGAAAACAAAGTAACTAAAAAGATGACAGTTCAACCTGATGTAAGTCAGAGTGATATTGATCCACTTTATAAAATTACAAAGCAAGAAGTTTCACCACAAACAGTTAAAGTAACAGGTGGAGAAGAACAATTGAATGATATCGCTTATTTAAAAGCCACTTTTAAAACTAATAAAAAGATTAATGGTGACACAAAAGATGTCGCAGAAGTAACGGCTTTTGATAAAAAACTGAATAAATTAAATGTATCGATTCAACCTAATGAAGTGAATTTACAAGTTAAAGTAGAGCCTTTTAGCAAAAAGGTTAAAGTAAATGTTAAACAGAAAGGTAGTTTAGCAGATGATAAAGAGTTAAGTTCGATTGATTTAGAAGATAAAGAAATTGAAATCTTCGGTAGTCGAGATGACTTACAAAATATAAGCGAAGTTGATGCAGAAGTAGATTTAGATGGTATTTCAGAATCAACTGAAAAGACTGTAAAAATCAATTTACCAGAACATGTCACTAAAGCACAACCAAGTGAAACGAAGGCTTATATAAATGTAAAATAAATAGCTAAATTAAAGGAGAGTAAACAATGGGAAAATATTTTGGTACAGACGGAGTAAGAGGTGTCGCAAACCAAGAACTAACACCTGAATTGGCATTTAAATTAGGAAGATACGGTGGCTATGTTTTAGCACATAATAAAGGTGAAAAACACCCACGTGTACTTGTAGGTCGCGATACTAGAGTTTCAGGTGAAATGTTAGAATCAGCATTAATAGCTGGTTTGATTTCAATTGGTGCAGAAGTGATGCGATTAGGTATTATTTCAACACCAGGTGTTGCATATTTAACACGCGATATGGGTGCAGAGTTAGGTGTAATGATTTCAGCCTCTCATAATCCAGTTGCAGATAATGGTATTAAATTCTTTGAATCAGATGGTTTTAAACTATCAGATGAACAAGAAAATGAAATTGAAGCATTATTGGATCAAGAAAACCCAGAATTACCAAGACCAGTTGGCAATGATATTGTACATTATTCAGATTACTTTGAAGGGGCACAAAAATATTTGAGCTATTTAAAATCAACAGTAGATGTTAACTTTGAAGGTTTGAAAATTGTTTTAGATGGTGCAAATGGTTCAACATCATCACTAGCGCCATTCTTATTTGGTGATTTAGAAGCAGATACTGAAACAATTGGATGTAGTCCTGATGGATATAATATCAATGAGAAATGTGGCTCTACACATCCTGAAAAATTAGCAGAAAAAGTTGTTGAAACTGAAAGTGATTTTGGGTTAGCATTTGACGGCGATGGAGACAGAATCATAGCAGTAGATGAGAATGGTCAAATCGTTGACGGTGACCAAATTATGTTTATTATTGGTCAAGAAATGCATAAAAATCAAGAATTGAATAATGACATGATTGTTTCTACTGTTATGAGTAACTTAGGTTTTTACAAAGCGCTTGAACAAGAAGGAATTAAATCTAATAAAACTAAAGTTGGCGACAGATATGTAGTAGAAGAAATGCGTCGCGGTAATTATAACTTAGGCGGAGAACAATCTGGACATATCGTTATGATGGATTACAATACAACTGGTGATGGTTTATTAACTGGTATTCAATTAGCTTCAGTAATAAAGATGACTGGTAAATCACTAAGTGAATTAGCTGGGCAAATGAAAAAATATCCACAATCATTAATTAACGTACGCGTAACAGATAAATATCGTGTTGAAGAAAATGTTGACGTTAAAGAAGTTATGACTAAAGTAGAAGTAGAAATGAATGGAGAAGGTCGAATTTTAGTAAGACCTTCTGGAACAGAACCATTAGTTCGTGTCATGGTTGAAGCAGCAACTGATGAAGATGCTGAAAGATTTGCACAACAAATAGCTGATGTGGTTCAAGATAAAATGGGATTAGATAAATAAATACTGTATTACAAATAAGCCGATGCGTATGCATCGGTTTTTTGTGTTTGTAGAAATAATTTATAGTACAAACGTAAAATGATATAAACAAAATAAAAACAAAGTAATCAATATGTAATATAAAATACACTGGTACTCAATATATAATGATGATAAAATTAATTTTAATTAGATAGAGTTGCTTTGTGTTTTTAACGCAGATGCTACTACATATCTTAACAGTTGATTAAGTGACATCATTTAACAGCGAGAATAATCAACCAGGAGGATGACTTAATGAATTTATTCAGACAACAAAAATTTAGTATCAGAAAATTTAATGTCGGTATTTTTTCAGCTTTAATTGCCACTGTTACATTTATATCTATTAACCCGACAACAGCGTCTGCAGCAGAGCAAAATCAGCCTGCACAAAATCAACCAGCACAACCGGCTGACCCCAATGCACAGCCTAACGCAAATGCTGGTGCTCAAGCTAATCCTACAGCACAGCCTGCTGCACCTGCCAACCAAGGTGGTCAAGCAGACCCAGCAGCAAATCAAGGTGGACAGGCTAATCCAGCAGGAGGCGCAGTACAACCGGCAGCAGGTACAACACAACCAGCTGGACAAGGTAATCAAGCTGATCCGAATAATGCTGCACAAGCACAACCTGGAAATCAAGCAGCACCTGCAAATCAAGCAGGTCAAGGAAATAACCAAGCAACACCTAATAATAATGCAACACCGGCAAATCAAACACAGCCAGCGAATGCTCCAGCAGGAGCGCAACCAGCAGCAGCTGTAGCAGCAAACGGACAAACTCAAGATCCAAATGCTAGCAATACTGGTGAAGGCAGTATTAATACTACATTAACATTTGATGATCCAGCCATATCAACAGATGAGAATAGACAGGATCCAACTGTAACTGTTACAGATAAAGTAAATGGTTATTCATTAATTAACAATGGTAAGATTGGTTTCGTTAACTCAGAATTAAGACGAAGCGATATGTTTGATAAGAATAACCCTCAAAACTATCAAGCTAGAGGGAATGTAGCTGCATTAGGTCGTGTGAATGCAAATGATTCTACAGATCATGGTAACTTTAACGGTATTTCAAAAACTGTAAATGTAAAGCCAGATTCAGAATTGATTATTAACTTTACTACTATGCAAACGAATAGTAAGCAAGGTGCAACAAATTTAGTTATTAAAGATGCTAAGAAAAATACTGAATTAGCAACTGTAAATGTTGCTAAGACTGGTACTGCACATTTATTTAAAGTGCCAACTGATGCTGATCGCTTAGATTTACAATTTATTCCTGACAATACAGCAGTTGCTGATGCTTCAAGAATTCAACAAATAAAGATGGTTATAAATACTATTCATTCATTGATAATGTAGGTCTATTCTCAGGATCACATTTATATGTCAAAAATAGAGATTTAGCACCGAAAGCAACTAACAATAAAGAATATACTATTAATACTGAAATCGGTAACAATGGTAATTTTGGTGCTTCATTAAAAGCAGATCAATTCAAATACGAAGTAACATTACCACAAGGTGTAACGTACGTTAATGATTCGTTAACTACTACGTTCCCTAATGGTAACGAAGACAGTACAGTATTGAAAAATATGACTGTCAATTATGATCAAACTGCGAATAAAGTAACATTTACTAGCCAAGGTGTGACAACGGCTCGTGGTACACACACGAAAGAAGTTTTATTCCCAGATAAATCTTTAAAATTATCATATAAAGTTAATATTGCGAATATCGATACACCTAAAAATATTGATTTTAATGAAAAATTAACATATCGTACTGCTTCAGATGTTGTAATTAATAATGCGCAACCAGAAGTTACACTAACTGCAGATCCATTTTCAGTAGCGGTTGAAATGAACAAAGATGCGTTACAACAACAAGTAAACTCACAAGTTGATAATAGTCATTACACAACAGCATCAATTGCAGAATACAATAAACTTAAACAACAAGCAGACACTATTTTAAATGAAGATGCGAATCATGTTGAAACTGCAAATCGTGCATCTCAAGCGGATATTGATGGTTTAGTAACTAAATTACAAGCTGCATTAATTGATAATCAAGCAGCAATTGCTGAATTAGATGCTAAAGCACAAGAAAAGATTACAGCAGCACAACAAAGTAAAAAAGTTACGCAAGATGAAGTGGCAGCACTTGTAACTAAAATTAACAATGATAAAAATAATGCAATCGCAGAAATTAATAAACAAACAACTGCGCAAGGTGTCACAACTGAAAAAGATAATGGTATCGCAGTGTTAGAACAGGATGTAATTACACCAACTGTTAAACCACAAGCGAAACAAGATATTATCCAAGCAGTTACAACTCGTAAACAACAAATTAAAAAGTCAACTGCATCTCTTCAAGATGAAAAAGATGTAGCAAATGATAAAATTGGTAAAATTGAAACAAAGGCAATTAAAGATATTGATGCAGCAACTACGAATGCGCAAGTAGAAGCTATTAAAACAAAAGCAATCAATGATATTAATCAAACTGCACCTGCAACAACAGCCAAAGCAGAAGCTCTTGAAGAATTTGATGAAGTTGTACAAGCGCAAATTGATCAAGCGCCTTTAAATCCTGATACAACAAATGAAGAAGTAGCGGAGGCCATTGAACGTATTAATGCAGCTAAAGTTTCAGGTGTTAAAGCGATAGAAGCGACAACGACTGCACAAGATTTAGAACGCGTTAAAAACGAAGAAATATTCAAAATTGAGAATATTACGGACTCAACTCAAACTAAAATGGATGCTTATAAAGAAGTTAAACAAGCTGCTACAGCTAGAAAAGCTCAAAATGCTACAGTTTCAAATGCTACAGATGAAGAAGTAGCAGAGGCAAATGCAGCAGTAGATGCAGCTCAAACAGAAGGTTTACATGACATCCAAGTTGTTAAATCACAACAAGAAGTGGCTGATACTAAAGCAAAAGTATTAGATAAAATCAATGCTATTCAAACACAATCAAGAGTTAAACCTGCAGCGGATACGGAAGTAGACAACGCATATAATACACGTAAACAAGAAATCCAAAATAGCAATGCTTCAACTACAGAAGAAAAAGAAGCGGCATATACGGAATTAGATGCTAAAAAACAAGAGGCAAGAACGAATCTTGATGCTGCAAATACAAACAGTGCTGTAACAACAGCTAAAGACAATGGTATTGCTGCAATTAATCAAGTTCAAGCGGCAACAACTAAGAAATCGGATGCTAAAGCAGAAATTGCTCAAAAAGCAAGTGAACGTAAAACAGCAATCGAAGCAATGAATGATTCGACTAGTGAAGAACAACAAGCAGCGAAAGACAAAGTTGATCAAGCAGTAGTTACTGCAAACGCTGATATTGATAATGCCGCAGCAAACAGTGATGTAGATAATGCAAAAACTACAAATGAAGCTACAATCGCAGCCATTACACCTGATGCAAATGTTAAACCTCAAGCGAAACAAGCAATTGCAGATAAAGTACAAGCTCAAGAAACAGCAATTGATGCTAATAACGGTGCAACAACAGAAGAAAAAGCAGCTGCGAAACAACAAGTTCAAACTGAAAAAACAACAGCTGATACAGCAATTGATGGTGCACATTCAAATGCAGAAGTTGAAGCGGCTAAAAATGCAGAAATTGCTAAAATTGAAGCAATTCAGCCAGCAACAACAACGAAAGATAATGCGAAACAAGCAATTGCTACGAAAGCGAATGAACGTAAAACAGCAATCGCTCAAACGCAAGACATTACAGCAGAAGAAATTGCAGCGGCTAATGCGGACGTAGATAATGCTGTGATACAAGCAAATAGCAACATTGAAGCTGCTAATAGTCAAAATGATGTAGACCAAGCGAAAACAACTGGTGAAACTAGTATTGATCAAGTGACACCAACTGTTAATAAAAAAGCAACAGCGCGTAATGAAATCACTACTACATTAAACAACAAGTTGCAAGAGATTCAAGCTACGCCAGATGCAACAGATGAAGAAAAACAAGATGCAGAAACTGAAGCTAATACTGAAAATGCTAAAGCAAATCAAGCTATCACAGCAGCTACAACAAACGCTGAAGTAGATGAGGCAAAAACTAATGCAGAAGCGGCAATTAACGCTGTAACACCAAAAGTTATGAAGAAACAAGCAGCGAAAGATGAGATCGACCAATTACAAGCAGCACAAACAGCGGTTATTAATAACGATCAAAACGCAACAAATGAAGAAAAAGAAGCAGCGATTCAACAACTAGCAACAGCAGTTACAGACGCGAAGAATAACATTACAGCTGCAACTGACAATAATGGTGTAGATACAGCCAAAGATGCGGGTAAAAATTCGATTCAAAGTACACAACCAGCAACAGCAGTTAAATCGAATGCAAAAAATGATGTTGATCAAGCTGTGACAACTCAAAATCAAGCAATTGATAATACTACAGGTGCAACGACTGAAGAGAAAAATGCAGCAAAAGATTTAGTTTCTAAAGCTAAAGAAAAAGCATATCAAGATATTTTAAATGCGCAAACGACTAACGATGTTACGCAATTAAAAGATCAAGCAGTTGCTGACATTCAAGGTATTACTGCTGATACGACAATTAAAGATGTTGCTAAAGGTGAATTAACGGCAAAAGCAAATGAACAAAAAGCACTTATTGCACAAACTGCAGATGCGACTACGGAAGAAAAAGAACAAGCAAATCAACAAGTAGACGCACAGTTAACGCAAGGTAATCAAAATATTGAAAATGCACAGTCAATTGATGACGTAAACACTGCAAAAGATAATGCAGTTCAAGCCATCGACCCAATTCAAGCATCAACAGATGTTAAAACGAATGCAAGAGCTGAATTGTTAAATGAAATGCAAAATAAAATAACTGAAATCCTTAATGACAATACGACTACCAATGAAGAAAAAGGTAAAGATATAGGGCCAGTTAGAGCAGCATATGAAGAAGGTTTAAATAATATTAATGTTGCAAATTCAACAGGTGATGTAACAACTGCTAAAGACGCAGCAGTACAAAAAGTTCAACAACTTCATGCAAATCCTGTTAAGAAACCAGCAGGTAAAACAGAATTAGATCAAGCTGCAGCTGATAAGAAAACACAAATTGAACAAACGCCAAATGCGTCACAACAAGAAATTAATGATGCAAAACAAGAAGTTGATACAGAGTTAAATCAAGCGAAAACAAATATTGATCAATCTTCAACTGATGACTATGTAGATGCTGCGGTTAGAGATGGAAAAGCTAAAATTAATGCAGTTAAAACATTTAGTGAATACAAAAAAGATGCTTTAGCTAAAATTGCAGATGCATATAATGCTAAAGTTAATGAAGCGGATAACTCTAACGCATCGACTTCAAGTGAAATTGCTGAAGCGAAACAAAAACTTGCTGAATTGAAACAAACTGCGGATCAAAACGTTAATCAAGCTACTTCTAAAGATGACATAGAAGTACAAATTCATAATGACTTAGATAATATTAACGATTATACGATTCCAACAGGTAAAAAAGAATCGGCTACAACAGATTTATATGCCTATGCAGATCAGAAGAAAAATAATATTTCAGCTGACACTAATGCAACACAAGATGAAAAACAACAAGCAATCAAGCAAGTTGACCAAAATGTTCAAACTGCGTTAGAAAGCATTAATAATGGCGTGGATAATAGTGATGTTGATGATGCATTAACACAAGGTAAAGCGACAATTGATGCAGTTCAAGTAGATGCTACTGTTAAAGCTAAAGCAAACCAAGCGATTGATGCTAAAGCACAGGAAACGAAAGAATCTATTGACCAAAGTGACCAGTTAACTGCTGAAGAAAAAACTGAAGCATTAGCAACGATTAAACAAATTACAGATCAAGCTAAACAAGGTATTACTGATGCAACAACAACTGCCGAAGTTGAAAAAGCGAAAGCTCAAGGACTTGAAGCATTTGATAACATTCAAATCGACTCAACAGAAAAACAAAAAGCTATCGAAGAATTAGAAACTGCACTAGACCAGATTGAAGCAGGTGTAAATGTCGACTCTGATGCTACAACTGAAGAAAAAGAAGTATTTACGAATGCTTTAGAAGAGATTTTATCAAAAGCAACTGAAGATATTTCTGATCAAACTACAAATGCAGAAATCGCTACTGTCAAAAATAGTGCGCTTGAACAACTTAAAGCACAACGTATTAATCCTGAAGTTAAGAAAAATGCTTTAGAAGCAATTAGAGAAGTGGTTAACAAGCAAATAGAAATAATTAAAAATGCAGATGCAGATGCATCGGCGAAAGAAATTGCACGTACGGATTTAGGTAGATATTTTGACAGATTTGCTGATGATTTAGATAAAACACAAACAAATGCAGAAGTTGCAGAATTACAAAATGTAACGATACCTGCAATTGAAGCGATTGTGCCTCAGAATGATCCGGATGCTAATCATAGCAGTTCAGATAATAATGACGCAACAGCAAATACAAATGTTAATGCAGAGCCAGACAATGCTGGACAACCTAATGTAACTGAGTCAACAGATAATGCCAACGCAGATACGTCTTCAACAACGACAAATAATCATAATGATGCAGCAACAGGTGAAACAACAGCAACATCAACAAACAATTCATCAACTGATGATGCAAATGATAAACCGACAGCTAATAACAATTCTAGTGTAGATGCATCAATAGACAATTCGGCAACGGGTAATGGCACAACTGATAAACCAGCAACAACTGAGAGCACAGAAAAAACATCATCTGCTGATAGCAAAGATAATGCATCTGTAAATGATTCAAATCAAAATGCTGAAGTGAATAATAGTGCTGAATCTCAACCAACTAATGGCAAGGTTGCACAACCAAAATCTGAAAATAAAGCTAAGGTAGAAAAAGATGGTAGAGATTCAACAAATCAAAGTATGGTCGAATCAACAACTGAAACATTGCCTTCAGCAGACATAACAGAACCAAATGTACCTTCTAATACATCAAAAGATAAAGAGGAAAGTACGTCAAATCAAACTGATGCAGGACAACTTAAGTCTGAAACTAACGTTGCATCTAACGAAGCAGATAAATCGCCAAGCAAAGCTGATACTGAAGTTTCGAATAAACCATCAACATCTGCATCTTCAGAAGCAAAAGATAAAATGACTTCGACTGAGGATAGCCAAAAAGCTGACATGGCAACAGCAGATACAAAAGATAATCAAGCATCAATTGGTTCATCTGCAGATGCAAACAATAAAGCTACGCAAAACGACGGTGCCAATGCATCTCCAGCTACAGTTTCAAATGGAAGCAATAGTGCTAATCAAGATATGCTTAATGTAACTAAGCCTGAAGAAAACAAAGCAAATGCAAAATCAGACCAACAAGGAAAAGTTAATAAGCCTAAACAACAAGCTAAAACTTTACCAGATACTGGTATGTCACATAATGACGATTTACCATATGCTGAATTAGCTCTAGGTGCAGGTATGGCATTCTTAATTAGAAGATTCACTAAGAAAGACCAACAAACTGAAGAATAAAATTTATTCAAGAATGTGAACATCTAGTTATTTCATAGGGAAATATTCCTTACTAAGTAACCAAGTCTAACAGTTAATATGAATTTGTTTTAGTAATGACCAATAGCCATTGAATAGGTGGCTGTGGCTCGAAAATAAAACAAATTATTAACGCAAAAATACTCCTTTCATACATAACACAAGTTAAGTGTCTATGTTGAAGGGAGTATTTTTTATGTTCAGAAATTTAATATTGTTAATTCAACGGAACTACTACATTATTACTGATTGTTAACGAATAACGTTGGAAACTTCTTGTTTCAAACAAAGCTCAATAAATTATGAAAGTGAATTGTACGCTTCAATTATTTCATCGGCTAAGCCATCGTCAACTTTAGCATATTCGCTTAAAAACGCTTTTAAACCGTGTTCTTTAATGTAATTATTTTTCTCAACAGTTTCTTGGTCTCCTGTATCATCATACTTCAATAACAATGCAGCTGTATTTAATAAACCAGTGCGTTCTAAATCTTTATTATAAAGATATGTTAATGGTTTTATAATTCTATCTTTAGGGCCAATTTTACGTAACGTACCTCGTCCGACACGTGTCACTTCATCAGATAAATAAGAATTGTTGAAACGGTCTATTATTTTTTCAACATAACCAGCTTGTTCCGCTTCAGTAAAATCAAATTCATTAGTAATATATTGACTTGTTTCAGCTAAAACACGGCGTAAGCCAGCTTCAATTGAACTATCTTTTACAGCGTCTAATACGGTAGCTTTACCTGCAAATTTACCAGCATACGCTAAATATGCATGTCCTGTATTCACAGTTAATAATTTACGTTCAATATATGGTGTTAAATCATCAACATATTTAATATGGTTTAGTTCTGGACCATACCATGCATCTTTTTCAACAACCCATTCGTAAAATGGCTCAACCATAACGTCTAATATATTTTCATTCTTTTGTAATGGTACAATTCTATCAACTGCTGAGTTAGCAAAATGAATATTGTTACCAAGAGGGCCAGTAATATCAAGTACCGCTTTTTTCAATGTATCAGTTGCCATAATGGCATTCTCACAAGCAACAATATTAACATGGTTTGTTTTTTCTTTTAAGAAAGACGCAAAAGATTTAGCAATAATAGGTAGTATGTTAACACCAACAGCTGTTGTAATAATATCAGCTTCTAGAATTGCTTGTTTCAACGCTTCAGAAGGTTGCATTGAATTAATTGCATCAACATTATTCACGCGCGTCGTTGTTTTAGACTCATCAGCTAAAATAACATCGTATTGATGATCATGAGCTAAAGCATTAATGATTTCTTCATTGACGTCTGCAAATGTTACTTTAACATTGTTGTCTGCAAGAATATAACCAATGAAACCACGACCTATGTTACCAGCACCAAAGTGAACTGCTTTCATTATGCATCTGCCTCCTCGAATACTTGTTTAATTTCTTCTGCAGATTTTGCTTGAACGATACGATCCACATTTTCTTCTTCGCTAAATGTAATTGCAATTTTAGATAACAAGTCTAAATGTTCCCCATCTTTACCAGCAATACCCACGACAACTTTAACTACTTCGCCATCCCAGTCAACGCCTTCAGGGATTTGTAATAATGTTAAACCTGAGTGAATCACATTTGTTTTAGCTTCATCTGTGCCATGAGGAATTGCTAAGCCATTTCCCATAAATGTTGATACAACTTGCTCACGATCTTTCATTGCTTGAATATAAGCATCTGTTACAGCACCACTATCAACTAAGGCTTTACCTGCTTTTTCAATTGCTTCATTTTGGCTGTTAACATTTACATTTAAAAAGATATTGTCATTACTAAATAATTCGCTCATTTTGTACACTCCTAAATAAATTGTTTTTTAATTCGTTCTAAAAATTTGCTTCTTAATAATGTTTCAAGTTCCTGTGGATTTTCCATAAAAGTATCAATAGATTCTAATTTCAAACTTAAAAATTCGGACAAGTCACTTACCAGTGATGCCATAAAATCATTGTCAGGAATAAACATGGAAATCATATATTTAATTGTTTGATTGTCATTTTGAATACTAGGCAATGTTAACGGTTCTTCTAAAACTGTGATTAGAATCATAGGGTGTTTAATCATATTGTCTCTTAGGTGTGGTATTGCAACAGGATATGGACTTAATATCCATCCTGGATTGTCAATCAATCGTTGCTCTAGTAGTTCAGCGAATGACGTTGGATCTTTTATTGCATCGCATTGATATAGATAATCTGCGATATATGTTTGCCACTGTTTAACTTCGGTACTAACTATTTTCACTGAATCAAGCAAAGTTAAACCCGAACGCATATGATGCATTAATTGCTCTGATTTTTCGTCACTTAAATGTTTTTCGAAAACTGAAGTTAAGTTTGAAGTTTGTTCATTTTCAAAAGATGTGTTGCCATCAATATCTTTCGTTTCAACATGAACATCATCCTTATCATTCATGTTTGATGATTTATCATGCGTCTCTTGGAACGTAGACTTTGTATTTAAAAACTGTGCGACATAACTGATATCACTATCTGGTAATAATGGGTTTACCATTAAATAGGGGGTGTCGATGTCTAAATTCACAGTAGAAATAATGCCATCATATTGACTTAAATCTAGTGACTTCAAATCGCTGACTGATGCTTGTGTAATACGCTCAATCTCACTAAAAACTTGCTCTAGACGAGTTGATAATAGACGACTAGTTCCCATACCACTGCTGCAAACGACTAATATGTTTAAAAATCGATTACCTTGGTTTTTAATCGAGCCACCAAAGTGTAAAACTATAAAAGCAATTTCACTCTCTGGAAAAATCAAATCAGGCCAACAATCATTTAAAGCTAATCTTACATTTTCAAATAGTCTTGGATATTTGAACTTAATCATGTCTGTTAACGGATTATAGGTCTCGATATTAGCTTGCAAACGATTGATTGCAGGATTAAGGTGTAGCGTCAGTCCATCTACTAAAGTATCCAAATCTGCAAATGTCATACCTGAAATCATTTCTACTTTGTTAACAAACGCTTTAATTTTGTTTTCTTCACAACGATTATTTAATGATGTATCATTAAGATTTTTTCGTTTAGCTCCACGTAAATGGATAGTAATGAAAGCAATTTCTGCCTGATTAAACGTGACGTCATATATTTGATCAAGTTTATCAGCAAGTTCGCTTGCTACTTTGTGTTCAAATGTGTTTTGTACAGAATCATAAATATCATCGTTTAATGCGACATACTCTCCATTTTTTATACGTGAAATGGAGAGCACGATATGGACAGTTAAAGTTAAATAACTTGATTCGGTAAGTTGGTAGGGTAAGGCACTTAGGTAGTCCATTAATAGTCTTTCAACATTAAAAATACGCTCTAAGTCAACAAAGTCTTTGTGGATTTGATTTAATGAATGAAAGACAAAATGATTTTCAATTACTGAATAAACGCTAGTACTATTTAAGTTATTCACCATTAATTGACTTAAAAATTCACGTTTCTTTGATTCAGTACCTACCAAGTAAATACCTTCGCCACGCTTTCGAGATAAAGATAGTTGGTACTTATTTAAATCGAGCTCTAAATCATCTAACATCTTTGCTAAAGTCTGGACAGAAACGCCAATTTCTTGCGCTAAACTATATTGTTTAACTGGCTCCTTGGCTTGTATCAAAGCGTATATAATAATTACTTTCTGCTCTTCAACAGATAAGTCAATGGTTTGAAGTTGTGCGATCGATTGCTTCAAATCATTTAAATCAGAATCTGCGCCAGCAATGCGTAGCCCTTTTTTGTTTGCACGTTCTAAAGTTAATGAAAATGAAGTTAAATATGATTCAACACCTTTTAATTCACGGTGAATAGTACGAGAGGACACCGCAAGTTGCTGAGCAATGTCGTGTATAGTGATATATTGACCGTGGTACTTAATCAATAGGGCTATCATTTCTTTTTCACGTGTACTCAATAACATGGCGGTATCCTCCATTTTTTAATTTATTTAATTATTATGCTTGATCATCTTTTTTTAGATTATTTAAAAGTTCTTCATATCTTGGTGAATTAAGGAAATTATCCACTGAAATATGGATGGCATTTGGTGTTTGTTTAATAGCACGATCAGTTAGTTTTTTCTGAGTGATAACTAATTGAGCATCTTTTGGCAATTGATTAATCGCAGTATTTGTAACTGTAATATCATTAATGCCCGCTTTTTTAAATTTATTACGTAACATGCTTGCACCCATTGCACTAGAACCCATACCCGCATCGCAGGCAAAAATAACATGATTTATATTATTGTAATTGTGTGCATCAACATCTTCAGTGTTGTAATTATCCAATAGCGCTTCAGGATCATCATCTGATGAAGATGTTTCACTAACATTACCACTAGCATTTTCTTCTGTATTAACATTTTTATCAGAAGATACTAACTTAGAAGCAACGCTTGATTTTTTCCCTTTAGTATTTTCCATTTGAGCTGTCGCAGCTTCTAAATCCTGCTTTGGTTCTCTAGTGAACTTCATAATTAAAGTAGCTACAACGAATGATACAAGTGCAGCAAGGAACACACCGAGTAACATGTGCAAGAATTCACCTCTAGGTGCATTTAAACAGTAAACTATAAATGAACCTGGTGACGCGGGACTTTTAAATCCAAATCCTGTTGCTTGATAAGTTGCAACACCAGTCATTCCACCTAAAATAACAGCGATAAATAATAAAGGACGCATTAATACATATGGGAAATAAATTTCATGAATACCACCTAAGAAGTGGATAATTCCAGCACCATATGACGTTGCTTTTGCAGTGCCTTTTCCAAAAATCATATAAGCAAGTAAGATACCTAAACCTGGTCCAGGGTTAGATTCAATTGTGTATAAAATTGATTGACCAGCTTTTGCAGCTTGATCTGCACCAAGCGGTGTGAATACACCATGGTTAATCGCATTGTTTAAAAATACGATTTTTGCAGGTTCTACTAAAATACTTACAAGTGGAAGTAGATGTGCATGCACTAATGATTCTACTGCTACTGATAAAATATGCATGATAAACTTCATAATTGGTGCTAAAATTTTAAATCCTGCAATTGTCATGATAAATCCTAAAATACCAGCTGAAAAATTATTAAATAGCATTTCAAAACCTTGTGGTGTTCTAGGTTGGATTAATTGGTCTGTCTTTTTCATTAACCAACCAACAAGTGGACCCATAATCATTGCACCAAGTAACATTGGTGTATCAGGTAATGCAACGATGACCCCCATAGTTGCTGTTGCTGCGATGATACCACCACGTAAATCATAAATTAAACGACCACCACTAAATGCGATCAATAATGGGATTAAATAAGTAATCATTGGTCCTGCTAAAGTAGCTAAATCTTTGTTAGGTAACCATCCATTATCTATAAAAATGGCCGCGATAAAACCCCAAGCGATGAAAGCGCCAATGTTTGGCATGATCATACTACTTAAGAATGATCCAAATGCTTGAACACGACGACCAATTCCTTTTTTCTCTTCAGTTTGTGACATATTTACACCTCTTTTTTAATATATGTGACTATATATAGTGTATAGAGACGTTACTTGTTACTCAATATAAACAAAAATCAACTTTGTCAAAATAAATGTGACAAAATTAAATAAAGTGTCATCAATGTGACAGTATAGATATTTTGAAAAAGTAAAACAAAAAAATTGTTTTAGGATTTTTAAAATTTTATTGTGAAAATATTTGCAAAACAAAACAACACCGTTGTACAATAATGATTAATGGAAAGGGGGAAAGTTCGGCAGTACAGTTAAAGCGCCTGTGCAAATAAATATTTGTATTTGAAGATTAAAGGTTAATATATGAGTGGCCTTTATAGAGTGCAATATATGTATTTGTAGACGAGGAGGATAGTGATCGAATAGATCGGCGGATGCTATCCCGGATGTGGCTCATTCGTTAGCTTATTAAGTAAAACATTAGGGTGACTTAATGGACAAAGTTAATAAGATCGCCAGAAATTGAATATAAAAAATATTAATATGGAAAGTACAGTGTGAGCAATTTGTATAGTTGTAAAAATAACTATGCTTAATTTGTTATGGATGAATGCGATGATAGCATGTTCCTATTTATATTATGAAAGCAGATTGTCAATCTAAATTATCGGCAATAAATCATAATTTACGCGTACTATTCCAATATGGAGGAAAATGTCGTTATGTGTGGAATTGTTGGTTACATTGGCTATGATAATGCCAAAGAATTATTATTAAAAGGTTTAGAAAAATTAGAATACAGAGGTTATGACTCTGCAGGTATCGCAGTAGTAAATGATGATAATACAACTGTATTTAAAGAAAAAGGTCGTATTGCAGAATTACGTAAAGTTGCTGATAGTAGCGATTTTGATGGACCTGTTGGAATCGGTCACACACGTTGGGCAACACACGGTGTACCGAATCATGAAAACTCTCATCCACATCAATCATCAAATGGCCGTTTTACTCTAGTTCATAACGGTGTTATTGAAAACTATGAAGAGTTAAAAGGTGAATACTTACAAGGTGTATCATTCATTTCAGAAACAGATACAGAAGTTATCGTTCAATTAGTTGAATACTTTTCAAATCAAGGACTTTCAACTGAAGAAGCATTTACAAAAGTTGTGTCATTATTACATGGTTCATATGCATTAGGTTTATTAGATGCTGAAGACAAAGACACAATCTATGTTGCTAAAAATAAATCACCATTATTATTAGGTGTTGGTGAAGGTTTCAATGTTATCGCATCAGACGCACTTGCAATGTTACAAGTGACAAGCGAATATAAAGAAATCCATGACCATGAAATCGTTATTGTTAAAAAAGATGAAGTTATTATTAAAGATGCAGATGGAAACGTTGTAGAACGTGATTCATATATTGCTGAAATTGATGCATCAGATGCTGAAAAAGGTGTTTATGCACACTACATGTTAAAAGAAATTCATGAACAACCAGCAGTAATGCGTCGTATTATTCAAGAATATCAAGATGCAGAAGGTAACTTGAAAATTGATCAAGACATCATCAATGATGTTAAAGAAGCAGACCGCATTTACGTTATTGCAGCAGGTACAAGCTACCATGCAGGTTTAGTAGGTAAAGAATTTTTAGAAAAATGGGCTGGCGTACCAACTGAAGTACACGTTGCATCAGAGTTTGTCTACAACATGCCATTATTATCTGAAAAACCATTGTTCGTTTATATTTCTCAATCAGGTGAAACTGCAGATAGCCGCGCCGTATTAGTTGAAACTAATAAATTAGGTCATAAATCATTAACAATCACTAATGTTGCAGGTTCAACTTTATCACGTGAAGCAGACCACACATTGTTATTACACGCGGGTCCTGAAATCGCAGTTGCATCTACAAAAGCATATACTGCACAAATTGCAGTATTATCAATCTTGTCTCAAATCGTTGCAAAAGAGCACGGTCGTGAAGCAGATATTGATTTATTGAGAGAATTAGCAAAAGTAACAACAGCAATAGAAGCAATTGTTGACGATGCACCAATTATGGAACAAATTGCTACAGATTTCTTAGAAACAACACGCAATGCATTCTTTATCGGACGTACTATTGACTATAACGTAAGTTTAGAAGGTGCGTTAAAACTTAAAGAAATTTCTTACATTCAAGCAGAAGGTTTTGCTGGTGGAGAACTTAAACATGGTACAATTGCCTTAATCGAAGATGGCACACCAGTTGTTGCTTTAGCAACTCAAGAAAACGTTAATTTATCAATTCGTGGTAACGTTAAAGAAGTAGTAGCACGTGGTGCACATCCATGTATCATTTCTATGGAAGGTCTTGAAAAAGAAGGCGACACTTATGTCATTCCACATGTACATGAATTATTGACACCATTAGTTTCAGTAGTTGCATTACAATTGATTTCATATTATGCAGCATTACACAGAGATTTAGATGTGGATAAACCACGTAACCTTGCTAAATCTGTTACTGTGGAATAATTCACTTTTTTAGAATCAATCATGTATTAAAATTAAAGTATATGGCACCCTTTTAGATTAATCGACTAGAAGGGTGCTTTTTTAGGTCGACTTAGCTTTTACTTCATCTTAATTTGGCAGAAATGCGTAAAAATGAAGTGTTTTATTTATTTAAATAGTCTGACAATTAAGGGTGTTATGTTAATATGATTTTATGAGAAGTATGGAGTAGCAATAAAGGGGTGACCTCGCATGTTAATTCAATTAGATCAAATTGGGCGAATGAAGCAAGGAAAAACAATTTTAAAAAATATTTCGTGGCAAATTGCTAAAGGTGACAAATGGATTCTATATGGTTTAAATGGTGCTGGTAAGACAACGCTATTAAATATATTAAATGCATATGAGCCTGCGACAACTGGCGGTGTTAATCTATTTGGTGAAATGCCAGGCAAGGTAGGGTATTCTGCAGAGACTGTACGACAACATATAGGTTTTGTATCTCATAGTTTACTGGAAAAGTTTCAAGATGGTGAAAGAGTAATCGATGTGGTGATAAGCGGTGCTTTTAAATCAATTGGTGTTTATCAAGATATTGATGATGAGGTACGTAATGAAGCACATCAATTACTTAAATTAGTTGGAATATCTGCTAAAGCGCAACAATATATTGGTTATTTATCTACAGGTGAAAAACAACGAGTGATGATTGCACGAGCTTTAATGGGGCAACCTCAGGTTTTAATTTTAGATGAGCCAGCAGCTGGTTTAGACTTTATTGCTCGTGAGTCACTATTGAATATACTTGACTCATTGTCAGATTCATATCCAACGCTTGCGATGATTTATGTGACGCACTTTATTGAAGAAATTACTGGTAACTTTACTAAAATTTTGCTATTAAAAGATGGGGAAAGTGTACAACAAGGATTAATAGATGATATTTTGACATCTGAAAACATGTCACGATTTTTCCAGAAAAATGTAGCAGTTCAAAGATGGAATAATCGATTTTCTATGGCAATGTTAGAGTAAATATTTTGCAAATAATAAGTAATAATGACAAAATTTAATTAAGATAAAATGGACAGTGGAGGGCAATATGGATAACGTAAAAGCAATATTTTTGGACATGGATGGAACAATTTTACATGAAAATAATCAAGCATCAACGTATACGAAAGATGTCATTAATCGATTGAGAGAGAAAGGATATAAAGTATTTTTGGCAACAGGACGTTCGCATTCTGAAATACATCAACTTGTACCTCAAGATTTTGCGGTTAATGGCATCATTAGTTCAAATGGAACAATTGGAGAAGTAGATGGAGAAATTATCTTCAAACATGGTTTATCATTGGCTCAAGTGCAACAAATTATTAATTTAGCTAAGCGCCAACAAATTTATTATGAGGTATTTCCTTTTGAAGGTAATAGAGTTTCTTTAAAAGAAGATGAAACATGGATGCGAGATATGATTCGTAGTCAAGATCCTATTAATGGCGTAAGTCATAGTGAATGGTCTTCAAGACAAGATGCGCTTGCTGGTAAGATAGATTGGGTAACTAAGTTTCCTGAAGGTGAATATTCAAAAATTTATCTATTCAGTTCTAATTTAGAAAAAATAACAGCATTTAGAGATGAATTAAAGCAAAATCATGTGCAACTACAGATTAGTGTTTCAAATTCATCAAGATTTAATGCGGAAACAATGGCTTATCAAACTGATAAAGGCACTGGTATTAAAGAAATGATTGCACACTTTGGCATTCATCAAGATGAAACTTTAGTTATTGGAGATAGTGATAACGACAGAGCAATGTTTGAATTTGGTCATTATACAGTTGCTATGAAAAATGCACGCCCTGAAATCCAAGCATTAACTTCAGATGTAACGGCATACACGAATGAAGAGGATGGCGCAGCAAAATATTTAGCAAAACATTTTTTAGCTGATTAATTGGTGTTTTAATAATAAATCCAAAATAGTTGATGAGCAATATACAAAGAGCAGTAAAGTTATTTTCTGTTAGAAAATGCCTTACTGCTCTTTTGTATGCTAGTAATCCAGGTACTAGTGTTATTTCTTCTTTTTGTCTTTCTTCTCCATATATGGAATGAAGAAAATCACAAATAGGGCACAGAGTATAGCTACAATTGAACCGAATGTCATAGTTATATCCGCTTTTATATGGTTTATGCATTTAAGTATACTATAACAACTACCGTTT
>NZ_JACVZO010000035.1:0-23643 GCF_017151845.1 Staphylococcus sp. EG-SA-17 | reverse complement strand
ATTAATGGCACTTAATATAAGGAAAATAGCAGCTCAACGAGCTGTACATTATAAAATACATATCAAAAAAGCTGATTTCTATCAAATAATTAATAGAAATCAGCTTTTTTACATTGCCTAAGAACTTTATGTCCCAGCCTGTGACAATTCATCTAACCTTTTCATCAGTTGAGCGATTTTAACCTAGCCTTCAAAAGTTTTTGGATCAGGTCCAATTCTCTTATCTTGATTTAAACCATCAATTCGTGTCATTTGTTCATCTGATAATTCGAAATCAAATATTTGGAAGTTTTCAGAGATTCTGTTTGGTGTTACCGATTTAGGGATTGTAACCACACCATGCTGCACATTCCATCTTAAAACAACTTGGGCAGGTGACTTTCCTAATTCTTGAGCAATGTCTTTAATTGCCTCATCATTTAAAATTTGTGCATTCATCAATGGTGACCAAGATTCCATCACGATATGTTGTGCTGCCAAATATAATTTCAATTTATGTTGCGTTAAATATGGATGATATTCAACCTGATTAATTACAGGTTTAATTGACACTTGTGCCAACAAAGCTTCCAAATGTTCAGGTTCAAAATTGCTGACACCTATATTTTTAACTTTATTATTTTTATATAAATCTTCCATACCTTTCCATGTATCAACCATTACGGCTTCGTTCGTACCTGGCCAATGTACTAGATACAAATCTAAGTATTTTAAACCTAATCTAGATAAACTAGCTTCGTAAGCAGCTGCTACATTTTCACGACCAAAATCCTCAAAATATAATTTTGAAGTAATAAATAAGTCTTCTCTAGCAATTCCAGTTGATTCTAATCCGGCACGAATGCCAGCACCTACTTGTTCTTCATTCCCATAAACTTTTGCGGTATCAATACTACGATATCCTTGTTCAATGGCATACTTAACACTTTCCATGCAATTTTCATCATTTTCCACACGAAATGTCCCTAAACCAATTTTTGGCATCGTGTTTCCATTATAAAATGTTTTAACCTCCATAAATATCGCCTCACCTTTTTGATGTATTATACCCTGTTATCATAACAAATCTGAGTTGAATACATGAGAAAAAACACTTAACTTATAGCAATCAATCACTAAAATGCTAGTAATATCTTTCAAATATTAATCAAAATGTAAAAGCAATTCTGTTTAATTTATGACAAACTAAAAAAGCCGAAGTAACAACATATAGTCATCACTTCAGCCTAACATTTAATTGAATGATTCAATTTTATCCATCATTTGTTGTAAGTCTTCCACGTTGTATTGAATACGACCATGGAATACAAATTTGTTAAAGAACTCGTCTAATTGTTCAGCACCGACAAGCACTTTGACAGCACTATTTTGATTATAATTTGAAATCGTTACATCGCCTTCATTTTTAGGATTAAAGTATAAAATTGAAGTTGGCGTATATTTGGCACCTAATTCTTTTTGTAAATCTTCAGCCAATTGTTTAATCGCCTCAATTTGATCTGAATAATTTACAAATGATAATGAACGTTTGTCATCATTTTGATCCATCACAATAGTTTGCGGTCTAGATTTATCTAAATCTAATGTATCAAATACTTGTTCCATTGGTGGTAAATCTTTAAATTGACCGCCACTTATACCATTATAAACATGACCTTTTAACAATTGAGAATCAATGATATAAAGTCCAGTTCTTGTTAAGACTATATGACTAATACGTTCAATATTATTAAAGCCATCCTTCGGTAAAAAGATATTTGCCATAATGTGCATATCTTCTGGTCGAATTCGTTTTTCTTTAACTAATCTTTCACGAATACCAATTAATCTCATGTCCGTTACATATTCACTATGATTTTTCGAGAACAATTTTAATGCGTCAATCTCACGATCTTTTGTACTAACCATGTGATTATAATCTTCTTGTTGTTTTGTAATTGTCTTTTTATTTTGAATACGCTCTTTCTCTAAAGCTTCTTCATGAGACTTTTTAATGTTTTGTTCTTGTTGTTCATACTTTTCTTCTGTTTGTCGCTTAACTTTTTTCTTACTACCTAAGGCAACTAAGAAAAGGACAAAAAAGATTAATGCAATGACTACTGCAATAATGAGTCCAATGACTATCGGTGAAGATAAATCCATCACAACAACGCTCCTTTTTAATATATGAATAACTTTAATTATAATAGAAAAGCTAAAGATTTTCGATACATATTATCATTTATATACCGAAAATCTTTTATTTAGCTATATTCAATTCATCTTATTATTTTACTGCGTCTTTTAATTCTTCCACTTTGTCTAATTTTTCCCATGGGAATAATACATCTGTACGTCCAAAATGACCATAAGCAGCAGTTTGTTTGTAAATTGGTTGTTTCAAATCAAGCATTTTAATAATACCAGCAGGTCTTAGGTCAAAGTGTTTTCTAACTGCTTCAACAAGTTGCCCTTCAGAAACTTTACCTGTTCCAAATGTATCAATTGCAATTGACACTGGTTCTGCAACACCAATCGCATATGCCAATTGTACTTCACATTGATCTGCTAAACCTGCTGCAACAATATTTTTAGCCACATAACGTGCAGCGTATGCAGCTGAACGGTCTACTTTTGTAGGATCCTTACCACTGAAGCATCCGCCACCATGACGTGCATAGCCACCGTACGTATCAACAATGATTTTACGTCCTGTTAATCCTGCATCACCTTGAGGTCCACCGATTACAAAGCGTCCTGTAGGATTGATGTAGAATTTAGTTTGTTCATTAATCAAGTTTTCTGGAACAGTTTGATAAATGACATGAGCTTTAATGTCTTCTTGAATTTGTTCAAGTGTCACATCCTCAGCATGTTGTGTTGATACGACAATCGTATCAATACGTACTGGGTTATCATTTTCATCATATTCAACAGTGACCTGAACTTTACCGTCTGGTCGTAAATAATTTAATGTACCATCTTTACGCACATCTGATAAACGTTTTGCCAATTGATGTGATAAATAAATTGCTAGAGGCATATACGTTTCTGTTTCATTCGTTGCGTAACCAAACATTAAACCTTGGTCTCCTGCACCTGTTGCTTCAATTTCTTCTTCGCTATCTTTATCACGATACTCTAATGCTTTGTCCACGCCTTGTGCAATGTCAGGTGATTGTTCATCAATCGCAGTTAAAATTGCCATTGTTTCATAATCATAGCCATATTTTGCTCTTGTGTATCCAATTTCTTTGATTGTTTCTCTAACAACTTTCGGAATATCAACATATGTTGTTGTAGAAATTTCGCCGGCGATCAATGCCATACCTGTTGTAACAGTTGTTTCACAGGCTACACGTGCATTTGGGTCGTCTTTTAAAATAGCATCTAATATTGCATCTGACACTTGGTCAGCGATTTTATCTGGGTGTCCTTCTGTAACAGACTCTGAAGTAAATAATCGTTTGTTATTTAACATAGTTTGCTCCTTTAAATTTATATTACGAAAATTCTCTCTCTGTGAGCTAAATAAAAAAGACCTTCTAACTATTAATATAGAGAGAAGGCCTAATACGTCCATTCGCTCTTATCGTTCAGACCTATTTGTCTGCAAACGGTTTGGCACCTTTCTTTTATAAAAAAGAGGTTGCTGGGTTTCATTGGGTCCATGTCCCTCCACCACTCAGGATAAGAGAATCCGTTAAAAATAATAGTACCTAATTAATGAATTAATGTCAATTTTTCATAAATAAATTTCCAGTAAAATATTGTAGATTAATTATGTTAATGTGTTATACTAATTAAATGTAAAGGCTTACATTTAAATTATCGCTTTGGAGGGATTTAGGATGTCAGTAGACACATACACTGAAACAACTAAAATTGACAAATTACTGAAAAAACCAACGTCACATTTTCAACTTTCGACGACACAACTTTATAATAAAATTTTAGACAACAATGAAGGTGTATTAACAGAACTTGGTGCTGTTAATGCTAGCACTGGTAAATATACTGGTCGTTCACCTAAAGACAAATTTTTTGTCTCAGAACCTTCATATCGAGATAACATCGATTGGGGAGATATTAATCAACCGATTGATGAAGAAACTTTCTTGAAGTTATACCACAAAGTATTAGACTATTTAGATAAAAAAGATGAATTATACGTATTTAAAGGCTACGCTGGTAGCGATAAAGATACAATGTTAAAACTTACAGTCATCAATGAATTAGCATGGCATAATTTATTTGCTAAAAATATGTTTATTAGACCTGAATCAAAAGAAGAAGCTACAAAGATTAAACCTAACTTCACTATCGTTTCTGCCCCACATTTTAAAGCAGATCCAGAAGTTGATGGTACTAAATCTGAAACCTTTGTCATTATTTCATTTAAACACAAAGTCATTTTAATCGGCGGTACTGAATACGCTGGTGAAATGAAAAAAGGTATCTTCTCTGTAATGAATTATCTCTTACCGATGCAAGATATTATGAGCATGCATTGCTCAGCAAACGTTGGTGAAAAAGGCGATGTTGCATTATTCTTTGGTCTATCTGGCACTGGTAAAACAACCCTATCAGCAGATCCACACCGTAAACTAATCGGTGATGATGAACACGGCTGGAATAAAAACGGGGTCTTTAATATCGAAGGTGGCTGCTATGCAAAAGCAATTAATCTTTCCAAAGAAAAAGAACCACAGATTTTTGACGCAATCAAATATGGTGCAATTTTAGAGAACACTGTAGTTGCAGAAGATGGTTCAGTGGACTTTGAAGACAATCGTTATACAGAAAACACGCGTGCCGCTTATCCAATTAATCACATTGACAATATTGTAGTACCATCAAAAGCAGCACATCCAAATACAATTATTTTCTTAACTGCGGATGCATTTGGTGTTATTCCACCGATTTCAAAGTTAAATAAAGACCAAGCAATGTATCATTTCTTGAGTGGTTTCACTTCTAAATTAGCTGGTACAGAGCGTGGTGTGACAGAACCTGAACCATCATTCTCAACATGTTTCGGCGCACCGTTCTTCCCGTTACACCCTACTGTTTACGCTGATCTATTAGGTGAACTTATCGATTTACATGATGTTGATGTTTATCTTGTTAATACTGGATGGACTGGCGGAAAATATGGTGTAGGACGTAGAATCAGCTTACATTACACACGTCAAATGGTAAACCAAGCGATTTCTGGCAAATTGAAAAATGCAGAATATACAAAAGATAGTACGTTTGGTTTAAGCATTCCTGTAGAAATTGAAGATGTACCGAAAACTATTTTAAATCCAATTAATGCATGGAGCGACAAAGAGAAATATAAAGCACAAGCAGAAGATTTAATTCAACGTTTTGAAAAGAACTTCGAAAAATTTGGTGAAAAAGTTGAACATATTGCTGAAAAAGGTAGCTTCAACAAATAAATTTGAATACTAATTAAAGAGCCAACCGTTGTTATAGTCTAACAATGGTTGGCTCCTCTTATTTTATATGGTAAAAATTTATAGGCAATTTTATTACAACAATGCACATTTAAGGTGACCTTCATGCCAAACTCGCATCACTTATTCAATGGAAGCAGCACGTCTTCACATAAAGTACCAATCCCTTACGCTATGCATGTTGCCCCGCTTTGCATAAAGTACTTATCGTTAACTCAACGCAAGTTGTTCCTATTCACAAAAAGCACATACAGTTATCTGCATGGAGCACATTTTCATTGAAAGCGCATACCGCTCATTCAACGTATATCACACATCTTCAAAGATTGAAAGTTCCCATGCGCACACCACGTTTCATACTAGCTATGCAACTCAACTTGGTTCATAAACTCTTTAATATAAGTCAAAGTTTCAACCATCGCTGGTGGTCTTGGCACATGTCCTTCTGCCATTTGATAAAATGTTTCATGCGTAGCACCTTTTAATTCTAGTTGGTCCGCTAAATAATACGCATGATGAATACCAACTTGCTGGTCTTTCCCTCCATGTACAATTAATATCGGCGGACTGTTTTCATTAATGTTTGGAATCGCTTGGCGTGCCTCATATGCCGCTCGATCTTTTTTCGGATGACCAATCATTCTACGTAACATCCCTCTTAAATCAACGCGCTCTTCATACATCAAATCAATATCTGAGACTCCACCCCAGATGATATAACTATTTACAGGTAAGTCTTGAAACGTCAACAACCCTTGTAGTCCACCTCTTGAAAAACCAACCATATGAATAAAAGCTTGCGGATATTTATCATGTAGCAATCTTAATAATTCAGTCACATCATTTAAATCGCCACGATAAAATTCGTCTTTACCTTCACTGCCATTGTTACCTCGGTAGTATGGCCCAATCACTAAAGTTTGACTATCTGAAAATTGCATTAATCTACCTGCGCGCACACCTCCTACTTGGCCTTTGCCACCTCGCAAATATACTACAATGCGTTTTACTTCATGATGTGGTGTCATCATTAAAGCTTTTACTTGTAAATCATCTGACAAATATGTAATTTCTTCTAATTGATGCGTAAAAGATTCAATTGGCATTCGTTTACGTTTGATAAAATCCAAGTGATTGCACCCTCTCTACGCATTTTAAAATGGTACTATCTTGCAGTAAGAAACTCCGTTGTGTGAGTTCAATATCATTGATACAGTTAAACAACACTGGCCCTGCTGTTTCTAAATAATCGTTCTTGCTTACCAATGATTCAACTTCGATAAAATATACATCTTTTACAAAATCAGTTTGATCATGTGTTTCAATGGTATATTGTGCTATGTAATGAATATTTTTAACTTTGGCGCCTGTTTCTTCATATAATTCACGTGTAACTGCTTCAGCACTGCTTTCCCCGCGTTCCCTTTTACCACCAGGAAATTCAATACCCCGTAAATTATGTTTGGTAAAAAGCAATTGATTTTTAAACGTTGGAATAGCTAGCACATGATTACCATCTGCTACCTCATTATCCTTTTTAAATGTCAAATTAACTTGACGATTATCTTTATCCCTAAACTTCACGCGCATCACATCCCTACATTGTATGTTAATATAATAGTTAATTACTATCGTTGGAGGCATTAATTATGAAAAAGATATTCTTGGCGATGATTCATTTTTATCAACGTTTCATTTCGCCACTCACTCCACCAACTTGTCGTTTTTATCCAACATGTTCAGAGTACACTAGAGAAGCGATTCAATACCACGGTGCTTTCAAAGGCCTTTATTTAGGTATCCGTCGTATTTTAAAATGTCATCCGCTTCATAAAGGTGGCTTTGACCCTGTTCCGTTAAAAAAAGACAAGTCAGAAAGCAAGCATTCACATAAACATAACCATTAATATGGTTGTAATTGAGTTATATCCACTAAAGGGGGGCGAAATTCGAGTCGCCCCTCTTTTAATATGCCTGAATGCGCCACCACATCTTGTTCAAAATAATAACCTGCTGGTGTCACATCTCCTGGATAATCACCTTTACGAGCAAGCATCGCTGTAAAATAACGGCTTAAACCATATTCGTACATGCCGCCAATAACCACTTTTACACCATGACTTTTCAAAGTATCAATTGCCGTTTGCACTTTATCAATGCCACCTAGACGAAATGGTTTTAATACAACAACTTTCACATTGTATAATTCTATCAAATTAATTATGTCCAACAACGATGTTGCCTTTTCATCAAGGGCTATTGGAGGTATTGTTCCATCCACTACGTCATCAAGCATGGAGATATCTTTAAATGGCTCTTCGATATAAAGAACCTGTTCACGCGCTAATAACTGTAACTGTGTGAAATCTTGACGATCCAAGGACTCATTTGCATCTATAACCAATTGAAAGTGAAACTCTAATTCCCGTAACACTCTAATTTGATGCATGATTTGAGGTGTCCATTTTAATTTAATTCTGGCCGGCTTAGTTGCTTTTAATGACTCTAGTTGTTTATTTGATAAGCCGCTCACTGTCGCTCCATATGCTACTGAAAATGAAGGCAGAACATGAAATATTTGATACAATGCCATGACAATAGTTGCCCTTGCAGCAGGCGTATTTTCCAATGAATCTACTAATTTTAGTGCTGCTTCATACGTTTCAAATGATTTATTTCTATTATCTTCGAACCATTGCTCAATTACATGTTTCACTGAAGCAATTGTTTCATGATCATACCAATCTGTTTGAAAAGCGTTACATTCCCCGAAATATGCATTTCCTTTGTCATCAATCAATTCGATAAACAAACAATCACGATGCGTTAAAGTGACTTTCGGTGTTACAATTTGTGACTTAAATGGCTCACTATATTTATAAAAATGCAAAGCTGTCAACTTCATCAAATCATCCTCTATACAACTTATTTCTTTGTAATTTACCTGTTGATGTATAAGGTAAAGTATCAACCTTTTCAAAGTGTTTCGGTACTTTATATTTCGCTAAATGTTGTGATAAATATGCAATCAATTGTGCCTTTGAAATGTCACTTTCACTGACAAAATATAATTTAGGCACTTGGCCCCAAGTATCATCAGGATGCCCTACACATACTGCGTCACTGATACCTGGAAATTGCTTCGCTACCGTTTCAATTTGATATGGATAAATATTTTCACCGCCACTAATAATTAAATCTTTACGTCGGTCATAAATCATGACATAACCTTCATGATCTATTTCAGCAATGTCACCTGTATTAAAATAACCATTTTCAAACGTACCCGTTAAATCTGTTGGATACAAATATCCATTCATCACATTGGCGCCTTTAATCATTAATTCTCCATGACCTTCTTTATTAGGATTTTTAATTTTTACGTCTACATTGGCACTTGGCATCCCTACAGTGTCAGGACGTGCATGCAACATTTCCGGTGTTGCTGTTAAAAATTGCGAACATGTCTCAGTCATACCAAATGAATTATAAATTGGCAGGTTATATTGTAATGCCGTCTCTATCATAGTGGCAGATAATTTAGCACCGCCGAGTAATATTTTTTGTAAATTATAAGGTTCATGTAAACCTTGTTGCATAAGCCAATTTAAAGTTTGTGGCACAAGCGAAATGTGCGTGATTCGTTCATTTTTAATCATCGTTAAAATTTGTTCGGCATTGAATTTATCAACAATGCGCACAGTAAAACCTTCAATAACAGCTCTTAAAAGTACACTGAGACCCGAAATATGATAAATCGGCAAGACAGATAGCCAATTAGTGTCACGATCAAATCCCAAGCTCTCTTTACATCCGATTGCACTGGCATAATGATTACGAAACGTTTGTGGCACCGCTTTTTGAGGGCCCGTTGTCCCTGATGTAAACATAATCGATGCAATGTCATCTAAATTAAATGATGTATTTAATATGTTGGACGGCGACTCTTTCGGCACCACAGTTTCATTCGATGTATCATATTGGATACCCATTGTGTTGTCCAACAAACCGTTCGTTGTAATATCCCTTCCAGCGAATTCAATATCATCCAGCGATACAATTTGAAACCCTCGTAATTCCAGTGGCAAGGTACAAAAAATCAATTGTACATCGATTGACTTCATCTGATTCGTCATCTCATTAGGTGTCAACCTTGTATTAATCATCGCAATTTCAATATTTGCCAACCAACATGCATGTATTAAAATGATCGATTGAATCGAATTATCTATGTATAGCCCAACACGAGATTGTTGATAAGCCTTGAGTCTTTTAGCCAATAGACTCGCTTCACAGTATAAATTTTGATAAGTATAAGATTCTTGACCGTCTGTTATCGCAATATGATGTCCATTTTGTTGTGCTTGTTTATATAACCAAAAGTCCATGCGTTATTCCTCCAAAATCATTTACATTATAATTATAACGATTTTATGACATTCTAGCAGTGGTTATGTTTAAAAATATAAAAAAGTAGACGAATTGATGCATTGATATGATTGTTATAATGCTCAATACATATCGTTATATCATTCGTCTACTATTATCAGTTATTTTTATTTAATTTTAGTGTCATTCTGTCATTTTGATGTGGTGATTTACCCATTGTTGCCACATCATCTGCAATGTCAATTGGTATACGGTTCATGTCTTGTAATGCACTTAAATGGAATACTTCATCATCTAAATTTTCAATGAGATATACATAATATGTTACCTTGTCCTTTTTATATTTTAACGTTTTCCAAAAGTCCGGCTTGCAATTCAATACATTATCCGGAATATATTCAATAAATAAGTAACGTTTGCTGCCTACTTTGTCTATGAAATATTTTGCAGTGCCTTTTTCTATACCTCTTATATGTGCATAGTCTGCTGAAAAGTAAATACTACCTATTGTTTCATTATGTTGTTGTATTTCAAATCGTTGGCCTACTATTTTATTATTTGTGCCACAACTACTTAAAAAAATCAGTAGATATAGCATTAAACATATTTTCATCCCCTTGAATTTTAAAAACTTTTTCAAAAGCAACACCTCTAAAAATAAATACAATATATTATAGCAAATAGAAATTATTATTTTGTTAAATTAAGTTGTCATGTTCGTGTCATTTTGAGTCGTAATACAACTTTACAATTATTAAATTAACACTTCTACAATCCAAAAATATTTTTAAAGTTTTGAAAAAATTAAAGTATTTCCACTACTAATTTGGTAAAATATGATTATGTGATATAGTGAAAGCGTTTTACACTTAATAACTCCCTCTTAAATGCATCCAGGTTTTATGTAGTAAATCATGAAAATAACATATAAATATAGAGGAGATTTACCTTTGAATACAGAGAACAACAAGAATCAAAACCAATCTGTTAAAAATTCTGAAAGACGCGGCATGTTAAAAGGATGCGGCGGTTGCCTTATTTCTTTTATTTTATTAATAATCTTATTATCAGCCTGTTCAATGATGTTTAGTAATAATGACAATCCCACTAGTAATCAATCATCAAAAACGCAATTAACTCAAAAAGATGAAAATAAAAATGAAGATAAGCCTGAGGAAAAATCAGAATCAGAAACAGATAAGGATTTACAATCAACCGAAGAAGTACCCGCAAATGAAAATACTGAAAATAATCAACATGAAATTGATGAAATAACAACAAAAGATCAATCAGACGATGATATTAACACACCAAACGTTGCAGAAGATAAATCACAAGACGACTTGAAAGATGATTTAAAAGAAAAGCAACAATCAAGTAACCATCATCAATCTACGCAACCTAAGACCTCACCATCAACTGAAACAAACACGCAACAATCATTTGCTAATTGTAAGCAACTTAGACAAGTATATCCGAATGGTGTCACTGCCGATCATCCAGCATATCGACCACATTTAGATAGAGATAAAGATAAACGTGCATGTGAACCTGATAAATATTAAACAACAAGCGAATTGAATTCAAATTGTATTTAGCTTTATGCACTAATCACATAGTAAATAATGAGGGAGATTTTTTAGGCATGAGCAATCAATTCAAAAGCGAAGAAGAGCGAAGACAATGGGAACAATTCCAAGCTTTCCAAAATCAACAAAACCAACAGAACCAGCAATACGGACAAAAGAAATCTAAAAAAGGATGGTTCTGGGGCTGTGGTGGTTGTCTAGTATTATTTATTTTAATTATCATCGGTATTTCAGCTTGTACAGCTGGTATTACAGGTAACCTTGGCGGAAATAGTTCTAAAGAAACGAACAAAACCCATAAAATCGGTGAAACTGTTAAAAATGGCGACCTTGAAGTCACTGTAAATTCAGTGGAAACTATGAAATCTGTAGGACCGTCTCTTGCACCAACAAACGCTAAAGGTACATTTGTCGTTGCTGATGTGACAATTAAAAACAAAGGTAAAGAAGCGTTAACAATTGATAGTTCAATGTTTAAGTTAAAATCCGGTGATAAAACATTTGAAGCAGATAATACAGGTTCAATGTCTGCTAATCAAAGTGACAATGGTAGTATAGAAAATTCATTTTTCTTACAGCGTATAAATCCTGATAGCACTGCACAAGGTAAAATTGTTTTCGATGTGTCAGAAAACATAGCCAACGCAAAAGATAAAAAATTAGAAGTTATTTCTAGTTTATTTAGCGTCAAGAAGATTACATTTGATTTATCCGAAGCTAAAAAAACATCAAAAGCTAAAAAAGACAAGCAAGATACAGAAGTAGCTGTTGCGAGTTCAAATAGCGATAATATAAGTTATGAAGCTTCGGCTACTACACCTGCTACAACTTCTAGTGCGGATACTGATTCTGAAGATAGCGAAAAGTCTAGTAAAGATGAGGATAAGCAGAATGCGTCTAAAAGTGATAAATCTAGTGTAGAAAAAAGTGAATCTAATGAGGAAACTGCTCCTGTAGAGCCTATGCGCCAGAGCAAACCTACCACTAGTGAAGCACCACCTAGTCAAAATATTCACAATGAAGATAGCATGTACGACGCTTCAACAGAATAAAATTTCAGGGTAGCTCGGCTACCCTTCTTTTACGGAAAAATTAATTATACATAATCAAATCAAGGAGATAAAAAAATGAAATTCAAAGCTATCGTTGCAATCACATTATCATTGTCACTATTAACTGCTTGCGGTGCTAATCAACATAAAGAAAATAATAGTAAATCAAATAACACTAATAAAAAGACGCAACAAACTGACAACACTACAAAGTCAAATACAGACAAGCAAATGACACCACAAGAAGCCGAAGATATCGTTCGAAACGATTACAAAGCAAGAGGTGCTAACGAAAATCAAACATTAAATTATAAAACAAATCTTGAACGAAGCAATGAACATGAATATTATGTTGAACATCTAGTCCGCGATGCAGTTGGCACACCATTAAAACGTTGTGCTATTGTTAATCGACACAATGGTACGATTATTAATATTTTTGATGATATGTCAGAAAAAGATAAAGAAGAATTTGAAGCATTTAAAAAGAGAAGCCCTAAATACAACCCAGGTATGAGTGATCAAGCTGAAATGGATAATGAGTCGGAAGACATTCAACATCATGATATTGACAATAACAAAGCCATTCAAAATGACATACCAGATCAAAAAGTCGATGATAAAAGTGATAAAAATGCTGTTAATAAAGAAGAACAACACGATAACGGTACAAATAATTCTGAAGAAACTAAAGTTAAATAAGGATATACTTTGATTAATCGTAATTTTTAGGAGAACCACTATGATAACATTTGAAAATATACAACAACTTGAAAAATATACCTTAATGACTATGCATGGTCTTTTTAATCAACTTAAACTCGGTATTATTTCAATCGACAATGCAGAGCATACCCTCTTTACACCTTATATGATGGAATCACTCTCTTCCCTAGGTGTGAAACCAGACATTATCGATTTAATTCACAAAGGGACAGAGTTAGAAGACTTTGCAGCATTTAATTTATCAATTGATGATACAGTTACAGTCTGTTTACAAAGAACTGAAGAACTATTAAAACAATACAAAAATGTAGAATTCAATGACAAAATATTAATCAATTGGCGCGTTATACAAAAGTAATAGACATATAAAAGTCGAACGTAACTAAGTGGGTATTGATTTTATTCTTTCTAAGTTACAAGTATTTCATTTTATAAAGTTTGAAAAGAGGTTTATTGAAATGGAGAAAAACGAATATACAGCTAAATATAATGAATATAATCAATTATTAGACGCTACTTACTCGCAAGCTGTAGCATACCTTTTAAATAAATATGGCGCTGTAACCGATGACTATTATAAGGAAAAATCATACACACGATTTTTAAATGGAGAAATCAAAAGTATTACAAAAGGAAAATACACTAGAGCTAGCGAAGGATTATATTGTCATCACATAAGCGAAGACAAATTCCAAAACTTATCTGACCTAAGATTCATTTCCGAATTTAAGTACTCATACAACTATCAAAAGAAAGAAAACTTAGTTTACTGCGATTTAATCGAGCATTTAATTTTACATGCAATTATTACAAAAGAATCTGATGGTCAATTTGGCGCGGCTGGATTATGTCAAATGATCAAACCAACAGTCATTGATTGGTACATTAGCGAATATAATCCAAAACCAGCATGGATGCAAGCCACCAAAGCACGTGCCTATTTGCCTAGAATATTAGTAGAGAAACTACTCATTAAAATTGACGATATGTTAGAAGGAATAGAAATATATGATTTCCTTGAGTCTAGATAAATGATTAATGGAGATTTATTTTTTGCTGTTGAGATTTTGTTATAGATGTTTAAACCTGTAATTAAATATATTTTATAAAATAGACCACGCATACCTATCTATAAACGGACAATGTTTATAAATGAGTTTGCCTGGTCTTGAATTGTATTAGTTTTCTTTTGGTTTTAATAAATCGACTAGATTTTCACAATATTTATCAAATATGTATTCCTAAATTATACAGCCTTAATCCAGCAGCTACTTTCGAAACTTCCAACTTAGTTGATATAAGGTTCAATAGTTTGTTTCGTTCTTTTTCAGATAAACCAGAACTTAAATTGATATTATTGACTTCATAAAAATTATAGACTAATGCCTCTATTTGCTTTTTAGGCATAAGTAAGTCGACTGAAAACTGATTTACGTCGCTTTCATAAATCATTTCATGTAAATTCTTTAGACTATTATCGTTGTTATCTCTCATTAAGTCTGAATTTTTAAATAAATAACGGCCCAATTCACGAGCTATTGCAAATCTTGTATTATTAATCGAGTGATTATTATTAATATAGATTGTTCTTCCACTTAAATAACCCGAAGTATTACCCTCCATTTTAATATATTTAACATTTAAATTAAGTTGAAATAATAGCTTGTCTATGTCAATAGCAAAGTGTTCAGAAGTAATAAAAAGTTGATCCATTTTGTCCTTTATAAATGCCTGAAATAATCGAACTATTTTTGATTCTAAAATATCTTCATAATGAACTTTCTCAATAACTTTCAATTGATTCCCCACCCTAACTAAAAAATTGAACCTACATCATTTAATAAATTTAAAACTATAGGTGTAAACATTATTAAAATAAAACTCCTCCACTACTAAATGAAACGGAGGGACATGATTTCAAAATAAAATACCTTTTTTTATAAATTTATTATAATATTTTCCATTATACTGTACAACCGAATCTAATCCAACGATCCCGAAAAGAAGAACAAAGGTGGTTCTGCTTCATAATCACTTTTAACTAAGTGTTCATTTTTAATTATTTGATCGACGGTTTTCCAATTTTTTACTTCTTGCTCTTTTAAAAAATGGCTATGAAAAATTCTATCCTCATAGATTTTTTCATAGCCAATGCTAATTTGTTTCATGTCATTTCTTTAAAATTCCTAAAAATATATAAACTAAAAGCATAAGTAACACAGCAAAAATTGCCGAATATATAATTATTGAAAAAGCATTGCTTTGCATTGGAACTAAATAATTTAAAGTACAAAATAATAATAATGCTAAAATACCAACTTTAAGTGAATATTTTAATCTATCCATAAAATCACCCTTACTGATATCCCCATTTTTCTCCTATCAGAACGTATTCCCCGGCTGCATTCTTTTTAGTTTTTAATTTTAAATATATTCTCTTACTAGTATCAATATTCGATGCAGCTATAGATCCAAGGAAACTACCAACACCTGCGCCAACTAAACCTCCTGTTAGTGCAGAAATAACGCTAATAGTCCCCGCACCTAAAGCAGCTATTGTTTTTGTATATGCAGAAGAAAGATATAACGTTGCAGTATCTTTACCTGTTTCTACATATTGAGTTTTACCCGCTCTTAATTGGTCTTCAGCTTTAAATTTTTTTATTTCTTCTTTTGTAAATATATCTTCCAGTTTATAACCTTTTTTCTCAAGTTCATCAAATAAATTTTGGTTACTCAAATATATAACCTTTGCTTGAGAATGGTCTAACTTATCTTCAGCATGAGCTACATCTGAATTATAAGATAATGAAATTGGACTAACAAATAATACACCAGCAGCTAATAATAATGATTTTTAATTCGTTTTTCATTAGTTTCTTTTAGATGATTTTTGTATTTAGCTTTCGTATAAACAGAAACTAGATTATGTTTTTCATGATACGACCTATCTTTCGTCTTGATACAGAGAGACCCTTATCATTTAAATTATTTTTAATTCGTCCTGTACCAAAGACTTTTCTATTAGAATTAAAAATATTTATGACAGCACGTTCTACGTTTGAATCATCTTTAGTGATTTTATTATCTTTTCTTTTTATAGAATCATAATAGGTACTTCTTAGTATTTTTAAGACTTTACCCATTGCTGATACTGAATATTGATGTGCATTCTTTTGAATGACTTCTATTTTCGTCCCATAATCAGCGCTGCTTGCTTTAAAATATCGTTCTCCATTTTTAAATGTTGAACTTCTTTGTGTAATTTAATCAGCTCTTTTTCTTCATCTGTTAAGTTATCTTGATGATTGAATGAACCTTATTTTTGATGTTGCTTTATCCATTTTCCTAACGTCAAAGGTGTTAAATCATACTCGCGTATAATTTCATTTCTTGGCTTACCATTTTCATATAATCTAACCATTTATAACTTAAACTCTGAACTAAATGTTCTTCTTTCTTAAATTAACAAAATCTACTCTCATAGAATTTGTCCAATTAGATGATATAATAGTAGAGTCGCCTATCTCTCAGGCGTCAATTTAGACGCAGAGAGGAGGTGTATAAGGTGATGCTTATTTTCGTTCACATCATAGCACCAGTCATCAGTGGCTGTGCCATTGCGTTTTTTTCTTATTGGCTAAGTAGACGCAATACAAAATAGGTGACATATAGCCGCACCAATAAAAATCCCCTCACTACCGCAAATAGTGAGGGGATTGGTGTATAAGTAAATACTTATTTTCGTTATCTCAATTATACTGCTAATTTTTCTTTTTGTAAAATATGCAAGGTTTTAAAGAGAAACATCAAGAACTAAAGAGTGCTCTATGCCAAATTGGACTGATGCGTTCAATATCCGAAGTTAGGCAACTAAACATTGCTTAGCTTCCTTTTTACTTTTTGGAGCGTAAAGTTTTAAACATAATAATATTCGATTTCGCAAATGATTATAACTTCCTTAACCAAAAGATGTACGTTTAATTAAATTTTGTTGTTTATCCCTTCTAAAGGACCATTTGATAAATTGTAATAATCAATGGTTACACTATTAAAAGTGTCACAAATTCTTATGAATCTGGCATAAACTTTGAATTAACTAAATAAGTAAGAAAACCTCGGCACTATATCATTTTAATAGTGTCGAGATTTTTATAGATACTACAAATATTTATAACATAGTTAAATTCATCTAATGACTTATATTTTTGTTTCATCACAATATGAACAATTATTTATTGGACGTATTTTGCTCTTTCTTTATTTCAGAAACTGACTTAGGATTTTTATTAAATTTTCTACCCAATTCATCTGTATAAGAAATATCGGTATCAAATTGAAAATCATCAACAGATCTTATACCAGCTGTAAATGATAACTTTTTATCATTATTTATATAACCACTAATAGAATAACCATCCATTGGGTTTTCTTTTTGTTCCTCGAATTGTATTTCTTTAAACCCTTTAACATTATATTTCATAAATAATATGATTCTTTCTTTTTGCTCATCATAATATTTCATTTCATCATATTTCATCTTCAAAAAGATTCCGCCTAGAATCAATATTATAATTATAAATACAATCACAAGAGGTTTTTTATTCAAAAAACCCATCTCCTTTTCATTGGATTTATTGACGAACATTTTAAATTAATGAAGCATACAGAGTATTACGATGAATGTAAAAACGTTGCAACCCATATGACTAATGGTTTTAACATTAGTAAATTTTAGTTTTACATATTCTTTAATATAGATTTAGTTTCCTTTAAAATATAAATCATTAAATTATCTAATCTATTCATATTATTTATTCAAGTGGACCTGAAAAGAAAAATAACGGTGGCTCGGCTTCATATTCACTTTTGTCCAAGTGTTCTTTTTCAATTATTTCATCGACAGTTAATCGGTCATTAGCATTTTTTTCTCTAAATAATTCACCTATTTCATCCTCTTTATAACCTAAATCTCCTTTAAATTGTTTATTAGTATCAGAAAATATCACAGCATCAAATTTATAATTTTTTTTATTATTGACAAAGCCTTTTATAAAATAACCCCCCATTGGATTCTTTTTAAAACTTGTAACTTTCATTGAATGATAATTGTTAAGATTATATTTAAAATACAAATCTATTCGCTTTTCTTGTGTCTCAATATAATGTTCTTTTTTACTTTTGTGTAACAAATACCCTACTATAATTAAACATGTTATAATTACTATAATAAGTAGTTTGGTATATTTTTTCATTTTTATTATTACCTCTTTTTTATTTTTTATAAGGAGTGTTCCACATGTTATTAAGAGATAGCGATGCAAGAATGTTATCCGAAAATTCATATGATAAGTTATCAGTTGATGAGGTATATACATTTTCAAATAAAAAACAATACAAAGTCATCGAAAAACGCGACGACACCCAGAATGGGTTTAGAGCATATGTTTTCGCTCCAGTAATCAAAGGTAAAGTTGATAAGAGTCAACTTTTAATAGGTTACGCTGGCACTGACCCATATAGTCTAAATGATATTCGTACTGATTTACAACTTCCCATTCATCATAACACAAATAATCTAAAAATTAATAATCATTATAAAGATTTAAAAAACTCAACTATTCACAAAAAATACAATACAATAAAAGATAAAAATGACCTTTTTAGTTTTTCTTCTAATTTAAATAGTAAAGCACTTTTCGGTGATCTATGGGCAGCTAAGTTTGCACCGACTCAAATGGACGAAAGTGATGCTTTTACTGAATCAGTTAAAAAGAAATATCCAGATAGTGAAATTCACCCATTAGGACATAGTTTAGGTGCGTTTTTAGCTCAATATAATTTAATAAAACATAATCTGGATAACGGTACAACGTTTGCAGCACCTAACGTATACCATTCATTTACTGGCGACTTTAAAAAAGACATTGATAATGGTGTATATGATTCAAAAATACGCAATATTGGCCATTTTGATGATCCTATTAATAACTTTAACTTCTTCGATCATCCAATTGGTGAAAATATAATTGTAATGCCACATTATGATGGATTTATAACTGCTCTTCCTTTAATTGGTCAACACACAATTGAATCATACAATGATTTCGATGCGGATGGTACAGTGAAGGAAATGCCAGAACTTGAACAATTTAATCATGACCCATTTCTTAATAATAGATTTCAGTTATTTGACCCATTTGGTATAAATAGCAGATTTTTCGACTCTTTCAAAATCGATAGTTCTATATTAAATAGACCAAGTGAAAATGATTTTGATCCTTTTGCTATTCTCAATAAAAAAGATAAATTATTCGAATCAAATGACCTTGATATAGAAGGATTTAATAATAAACCAAAAGAAGATTTAAGCATTGATTTAAATCCTTTTGATGATGAATTAAATGATGAGGACGAACCATTAATTCCCAAAAGAGGAGATAGTAAAAAATTAAAAGCAGAAAAGAAAATCTCTGTTAAAAAAGGTAATGGTGGTTCCAAAAATACAGGTAAGAAAGTAAAAATCCAGCCTGATGAGGTGCGAAATATCGCCAACACAATTCGTGATAGAATATTTTTGTATAGTCAAATAATTACTGCATTGGATGAATATAGAGAAGAAACAATATCAGGGGCTAATCGCATTTTAGATAAATATCAATCGGACCTTCTAAGCGGTTCACATGAATTTACAACACCTTATGATCATGAACAGTATATGGAGATTTTATCAGTTGAGGGAAGTTTTGGAAATTTCAAGTTTTATAATAGTGGTTTAATGGATGACTTAATTCAGGAATTAGATCAAAACAAAAAAGACTTGCTACAATTTGCTGAAAAACTAGAATTTGCTGCAAATAAATTCGAAGAAAAAGACTTAGAAGAAAGCGATGTTTTTGGACTATTTAGTTAAAGAGGGTAATTTATATGAGCTCAAAAGATGCAAAGAAAAGTCAAGAAGAAGCTAGATTACAACAATTAAAGCAAGAAATGCGTAATAGTACTGATAATATGGTTAGCAATGCTAAAAATAATGTAGCATTAAAATCTCAAACATTGAATGAAATCATTGAAACAATTAATAATTCTTCGCAAAATTTAGAAGGTACATTTGAAGGAAAAGCAAGCGAAGCAGCCCAACAAAGTATAAATAAACTCAAAAGCAATAATGAAAATCTTAAACAAAAATTTGAGACCCTATTAAATACAATGAAGATAAATGGATAATATTGAGAAATTATTAATTTATCTGTATTTTTTTATACATTACGAAAATCCCCTCGCTAAACAAATAGTGAAGGGATTTTAATTTTCATGACGGCAAGTAGGTCATTCCTAATTCTTAATACGTAAATATAAATTGTTCTTTAATTTCTACTTCTGTGAAAATTATACTTAATTACGATATCTATAGATGCTATATATTTCAACACGCAATACATCACAAGTATAAACGAGCACCCATAATATATTAAATGGGATTAACTGACATTTTATAAATACTAAGAAGATACACTGCACTAATAAGTGACTAAGTTCATTTAAATTAATTCATTAAAGCGTGATATTTCAGAATTATTACCATTGTTATAAACTTGCTTTCCTTCATAAACCCTTTCGCAAAGTAATTCACTTTCAAATTCATATGTATAATTACTTGATACATCACCTTTTATTTTATAATTTGTGGAGTAATATTTCGTTCCGAATTTACCAAATGCAAGAAAAATAACTTCTTTAGCTCCTGCTGCTAAAAGCAAATGTTTAGCTGCCTCCGCTGAATACCCATTAGTTATGTAATCATCTATAATACAAACTACCTCTCCTTCAATTTTATTAACTAGTTCTGGATTCACTATTAGAGTTTCAAAATCTTTGTTGCTTTTAATATTAATACGTTCTGTACTTCTAGTAGTATGTTTTGATTGCATTTCTTTTTGTCTGATTAGCAATTCTGATCCCTTTTTTGGCAAACCATTAAGAATTTTCCTAACGCATTCCTTTAAAAATGAAATAGATGTATTTTTATTTTCGGGATCAGAAGAAGGAAATGTACCCCAATACTTAACACTATCATAATAACTATTTGTTCTTACCTCGTTAATCAAATGAAAAAGTAAAATTAATAAAATTTCTTGATCCCTCTCAGATACGCTACCTTTTAAATTTGCAGAAAAAATATTCTTTATCCTTTCTTCATCCTTCGGACTTTGATATGTATTTGCATTATTCAAACTTATTACACTAAATTTTTGATTAAATGGTATATTAAAATAATTTTCTTGATGAATTTCATATGCCTTTAAACAATCAATAACATTTTCGAACTTATTGATAGGCAAACCATATTGTTTTACTTTTTCAGATATATCCAATTCTTTACTAATTAATTTTTCTGGATTAAATAACGGTAATCTACAGTTAAAAGAGTATATAGCATCTTCATTAACTACTCCTATTACAGCAATAATTAAATCTTTGTTTTGCTTTATGTAATCTTTTTTATTTTTATCATCTCTACTCAAAAAATTTATTTTCTCTTGATAATCTGTTGGAATTTTGGAGCGTAATATATTTATTGTTGTAGATCGAGCTAAAATCCCCAATGCTATATCATGTTCATAAAACAGATCTGCAATTCTTAAATTTTCTTCAATTAATTTATTGTTTTCTGTAAAAAATAATAACTTTGATATTAAAATGCTTTTGTTTTTTTTAGTCATCTATCATTTCCCCACCAAATTCATAAATTTTGTTATTAATTAGATTATCTCCTTGATTTACGAACAAGATCTTTTTCCCTGCTATACTCGCACTTCTGATTGTATTCATAGTTCCACTTTTTAAATTCGTTTCAGTTACTACCACTATATCGCTAATATTTGCTATATATTTATTTCTATCTAAAAAACTAGATTTATAAGTATTTTCATTTGGTCCAATAGATGTGAGCAATAATCCTTTGTCCAATATTTCTTTTGCTAACTCTATATTTTCTTTAGGATAAATATTTTTGAAATTTGTTGGTAATATTGCAATTGTATTACCATTATATTTAATAGCAGTTTTATGGGATATAGTATCAATACCTTCTGCTAAACCACTAACAATTACATAGTTATCTTCCAAGAATTTTTGAGTTATTTTTTTCGTTATTTTTATTGCTCTATTTGAAGGATGACGAGTACCTATTATAGCTACCCTTTGTTTTTTAATATCTAAAAGTGAATTATTCCCTTTTGTATACATAAAGAGAGGCATTATTTTTTCTGGTAATAGCTTAGTTATGTTAGTTTCATCAAATTTAAAATATATTTTACTTTTACTATCTCTGAAAAATTCATCCTTGTTAAATAAATAATATTTGAATTCTCTATATTTATAGTAATCATTGGCTAACAATACATCTTTATCAGTAAATTTACGACCTATATTAGCACGTATTAGATATTCATTACTGAAAATAGTTTTTATAGGATCTAGTCCCTTTATAAAAATTTCTTGTAAAAGGGTATTATTAAAACCGAACTGCTTTAAAAAAAATAATTCAGTTCTTATGTTTTCAACCATAGCACGACCCCTTCTTTATATTCTTAAATATATCTATATAAATTTTATAATCTGAAATTATTGTTCATTCTTCATTTATTGGTATTACAAGTTAAATACTTTAAACTTCAAACGTTAAAATAAATTAAAAATTCTGATTGTCTCAATATTAATATACCACAATTTATTAAAAGTATATTTACATTTGTGGTTTTATATCTTTACTATACAAAATAGGTAGTTATAAGAATTACATAAATATTTTCTGAAGTAACCCTTGTTTACGTTGTTTAATTATTTCTACTTTGTGAACTTGTAACTTAATTAAATTATCGATTTTATTGAAAAATCCCCCTATTTTTAATTGTTCTAATTTTATTGGTTCAAAAATTGGTGTTTTTTTTGCATTAGCTATTGTGTATGTGCCAACAGTACCCACACCTGCCACTTTTTTTATATAGCTTTGAATATTTGCATTTATAAAAGAATAAAATAGAAAATATTCATCCAAACTCCCTCTATTCTTTAACCAAATAATATTACCATCTTTAAAGTAAAGCGGCGTATTATCTTTTATTAAAAATGGTACTCCAATTGTGCCCACACCCGTTACTAATAAATCGCCATTTTCAACTTTATCTGATATTGAGCTATATTCATTATATTTATCATAAGATATGAATAGGGGTTCTTTAATATCTTCCCCTTTATTATATGCCACAATGTCTCTTGCTCTTAAAAAGGGTACTCCACTAGATTGCCAGTCTGATTGAATCGTCTACACTTAATTGGACAAATTCTATGAGAATAGATATTGTTAATTTAAGAAAGTAGGCGATTTTATTATGACAAGAGAAAGAAGATCATTTAGTTCAGAGTTTAAGTTACAAATGGTTA
>NZ_JACVZO010000034.1:25940-28321 GCF_017151845.1 Staphylococcus sp. EG-SA-17 | reverse complement strand
AAATAACCGTAATGGAATAAATCGCAATTCTAGCATAGAGTGTTTTAAACATGATTCTCCACCTTATAGCCTTGTCCTCTTACTGTTTCAATTGTAAGTGTGGCATTTAATTTTTTTAATCTTTGGCGTAGTCGCTTAATATGAACGTCAACTGTTCGTTCATCTCCTTCATAATCATAGCCCCAAATTTTTTCTATTATCTGTTCACGAGTAAAGATTTGCTTAGGACGTGCTGCAAGCATAAATAATAATTGAAATTCCTTGTTCGGTAACGTCATCGTTTTATTAGATACTTGGAGTTCCAAATAGGATTGGTTTAGCGTTAAGTTGCCAATGGTCATTTCTGAATTTGAATTGATATTATATCGACGTAATACCGCACGAATTCTAAAAATAAGTTCCTTAACCTCAAAGGGTTTGGTTACATAATCGTCAGTACCACTTATAAACGCACGCTCTTTATCACTAAGTGCATCCCGCGCTGTTAACATAATAACTGGTATATCATAATCATTTTTTAATGTATTACATAATTGAAAGCCGTCCATACCATCCATCATAATATCTACCACTGCAATATCGACACGCTGTTTTTCTAAAAGTTTTAATGCAGCTTCACCACTTGGTTGTGTGTATGCATCAATGTGCTCTGTTTGTAAATGGCTAGCTATATAATTTAGGATACGAGGATCGTCATCGACAACAAGACATTGCACCATAGCTATAAACTCCCTTATCTTTTTCATTTATTATACATGTAAAATATTTTTGCGTAAAAAAACAATTGTTCATATTGAGTTCATATTTCAACCTTATACTGACGCTAAAGAAGAAATAGGGAGAAGTGAATCGATATGAAATTAGCGATAAAAGAGATTATGTTTTACAAATTTCGTTATATTTTAATCACATTAATCATTCTTTTATTAAGTATTATGGTGTTATTTATTAGTGGTTTAGCTCAAGGGCTTGGTAGGGAGAATATTTCGTTATTTGAACACTTTGATAATGATGAATATGTTGTTCAAAAAATGAAAGAGCCGCAAATTGAGAAATCGCAACTTAGTGATACGCAACAGAATCAAATTAAAAAGGTAATTCATCAAGAACCATATAAAATGAATATTCAAACATTGAAATTATCTAATAAAGAACAAGATGTGATTACAATGAATGACGTTAAACAACAACGCATACAACTTAAAAAAGGTGATTATCCTAAAAATGCTCATGAGGTCGCTATTAATGATAAGTTAGCTGCAGACAACATTAGAGTCGGGGATAGATTACATTTTAAAAATAATTCAACTAGTTATAGAGTTTCTGGTATTTTAAACGACACAATGTATGCGCATAGTTCCATTGTGCTATTGAACGATAACGGATTTAATGCATTGAATAAGGTTAATACGGCATTTTATCCAGTGAAAAATTTAACGCAACAACAACGTGATGAGCTTAATAAAATAAATGACGTTCAAGTTGTGAGTGAAAAAGATTTAACAGGTAATATTGCGAGTTATCAAGCAGAGCAAGCACCGTTAAATATGATGATTGTTAGTTTGTTTGCTATTACAGCAATCGTTCTAAGTGCATTTTTCTATGTTATGACGATTCAAAAAATATCACAAATCGGCATTTTGAAAGCAATTGGTATTAAGACAAGACATTTATTGAGTGCGTTAGTTTTACAAATTTTAACACTAACAATAATTGGGGTAGGTATTGCTGTGATCATCATAGTAGGACTATCATTTATGATGCCTGTAACGATGCCTTTTTATTTAACAACGCAAAATATTTTATTGATGGTGGGGATATTTATATTAGTAGCGATTTTAGGTGCCTCACTATCATTTGTCAAATTATTTAAAGTGGATCCTATCGAAGCAATTGGAGGTGCAGAATAATGGCATTAGTTGTTAAAGATATCGTCAAAAATTTCGGAGAAGGTTTGTCTGAAACAAAAGTTTTAAAAGGTATTAATTTTGAAGTGGAACAAGGGGAATTTGTCATTTTAAATGGTGCCTCTGGTTCTGGGAAAACAACATTGCTAACGATATTAGGTGGATTGTTAAGTCAAACGAGTGGTACAGTGCTTTACAATGATGCGCCATTATTTGATAAACAGCATCGTCCTAGTGATTTACGATTGGAAGATATTGGGTTTATTTTTCAATCTTCACATTTAGTTCCTTATTTAAAAGTGATAGAGCAATTGACGCTCGTAGGCCAAGAAGCGGGAATGACCAAACAACAAAGTTCAACAAGAGCAATACAACTTTTGGAAAATATTGGTTTAGAAGATCGCTTGAATGTATATCCGCATCAGTTATCTGGCGGTGAAAAGCAACGTGTTGCGATTATGAGAGCATTTATGA
>NZ_JACVZO010000034.1:0-25840 GCF_017151845.1 Staphylococcus sp. EG-SA-17 | reverse complement strand
CAACAAAGTTCAACAAGAGCAATACAACTTTTGGAAAATATTGGTTTAGAAGATCGCTTGAATGTATATCCGCATCAGTTATCTGGCGGTGAAAAGCAACGTGTTGCGATTATGAGAGCATTTATGAATAATCCGAAAATCATTTTAGCAGATGAGCCCACAGCAAGTTTAGATGCCGATAGAGCAACAAAAGTTGTTGAGATGATACGTCAACAAATTAAAGAACAACAAATGATTGGTATTATGATTACACACGATCGAAGATTATTTGAATATGCTGATCGAGTGATTGAATTAGAAGATGGCAAAATAACTGATTAGTGGCTCGTAAAGACGCTAAATGTTAATGATTTAAGACATAGTAGTATAAAAGTTAGATAACAGAATACGATTTGGGTTTACAAAAAAGCACGTCACTATTATATAAAATGATGACGTGCTTTAGTTTATTTATTTTCAATATAACAATTGTCTAATCAAGGATTAACGCATATTTAAAGATAGTTTGACGCAATATTAGAAACAACCTATAATAATAGTTTATTTGTGGGTTAACTATTATAAATAAAAGCAGCGTATAGACATATAAACCAGCTACTTGAACAATATAACGTTAATAACAATCTATACTGATACATTACGCCTAGATAATCTTTAATGAGCACATGTAAGAAAAAGTGATATGGTGTATGACTTCCGACACCATCGATAGATAAACCTAATTTTTGGGCTAGTCGTAAGGCGCGTAATACATGAAACTGACTTGTTACACAAACAATTTTAACTGCTTCATGATACAAATTGTTGATGATTTGTTTAGAATATAAAAAGTTTGTGTATGTATTTATAGAGTGAGATTCCATTAGTATATCTGTTTTATCAACACCATGTGCAATCAAATAGCGTTGCATAGCTAAAGCTTCAGGAATTGGTTCGTCTGGTCCTTGTCCGCCAGATACAATAATCTTTGTTGCTGATACTTGTTGTTGATAGATATCAAGTGCACGGTCTAAACGCGCTGCAAGCATTGGTGTGACAAATTCGGTAAAAATACCAGCACCTAACACAATTATGATATCAACTTCTTTGTTGTATGATCTATGTCTATATGATACTGTCCAAACGAGATAACAAATAAAGGTTAGTAACAAGGAAAGGCATAATATAGCTAACCACATAGACAAACCTTTCACAATAGGTGACTGAATCGTACTTATAAATAGAAGTGCTGATGTGTAGAGTACAAATTTATATGAAAAAGATAATAATTTTTTAATAAATAAGCGACTAGAAGTATGAGAAAATAAATATCTATGTTTGAATAGCATGATAATACTGATTATTATAAATGTTATAAACATAGACCAAGGGAAAGTATAGGTCATGATGCTATAGATGAGTGACAAAAATATCGATATGACAACTAAGATGTAGCATGTTAAATTTAACGTCAGAGTATAGTTGAAAATTAACGGACAAATAACGATAAGTATAAATAATAATAATAAATTCAATAACATACTGACACCTCGCTTATAATAAATATTAAGTATAAATGTAGATGATTTAATTTATTAAAGCAAGGAGAACGTAGCAACATGTAAGTCTTAATTTGTTATATTATATATGGGTCAATATTTTTGTGTTTTTTAGATGTGCGATACAATGATTGCTGAGGATACTTTATAAAAATAGTAATTAGGGAGAAATAATTATGGTAAAACATTTACAAGACCATATTCAATTTTTAGAGCAGTTTATAAATAACGTTAACGCATTAACTGCAAAAATGTTGAAAGATTTACAAAATGAATATGAAATTTCATTAGAGCAGTCTAACGTATTAGGTATGTTAAATAAAGAACCTTTGACAATTAGTGAAATCACGCAAAGACAAGGTGTAAACAAGGCCGCAGTAAGCCGACGAATTAAAAAGTTAATCGATGCTAAATTAGTTAAGTTAGATAAACCAAATTTAAATATTGATCAACGTTTGAAATTCATAACCTTAACTGACAAAGGTAGAGCATATTTGAAAGAACGTAATGCGATTATGACAGATATTGCGCAAGATATTACTAATGATTTAAATTCTGAAGATATTGAAAATGTAAGGCAAGTATTAGAAGTCATCAATCATCGCATTAAAACATATAGCAATCATAAATAGGTTTTTGAAGGTGTTCAAATATAAGACTAAATATGTATGTATTGAACACCTTCTTTTTAGTTATAATTGAGAGAGTACTTTCATAAATAATGTAATAAGGTACAATTCTAAAGTAAAGTTAATCATTTCTTGAATTGTATTCTTGGGATAATATTTGTAAAATAATAATGGTAAAATAATGAAATAATTTTTGTGATATACATATAACAATTGAAGAGGAACAGAATTGAGGTGAAAGTATGAAATCTTGCCCGAAGTGCGGACAACAAGCACAAGATGATGTACAGATATGTACACAATGTGGACATAAATTTGATAGTCGTCAAGCATTATATAGAAAGTCAACCGATGAAGATATACAAACTAATAACATCAAGATGAGAAAAATGGTGCCTTGGGCAATTGGTTTTTTCATTTTAATCTTAATTATTATATTGTTCTTTTTACTAAGAAACTTCAATTCACCTGAAGCGCAAACTAAAATATTAGTGAATGCGATTGAGAATAATGATAAACAAAAAGTAGCAACATTATTAAGTACTAAAGATAATAAAGTAGATTCTGAAGAAGCGAAAGTATACATTAACTATATCAAAGATGAAGTTGGGCTTAAGCAATTTGTCAGCGACCTTAAAAATACGGTACATAAATTGAATAAGAGTAAGACCAGCGTAGCTTCTTATATTCAAACCAGATCTGGTCAAAATATATTACGTGTAAGTAAAAATGGCACTCGTTATATCTTTTTCGATAATATGAGCTTTACTGCACCTACCAAGCAACCAATTGTTAAACCGAAAGAAAAAACAAAATATGAGTTTAAATCTGGTGGTAAGAAAAAAATGGTTATAGCTGAAGCAAATAAAGTGACGCCAATAGGTAATTTTATACCGGGGACATATAGAATTCCAGCTATGAAATCAACTGAGAACGGTGATTTTGCAGGCCATTTAAAATTTGATTTTAGACAAAGTAATTCTGAAACGGTAGATGTTACTGAAGATTTTGAAGAAGCAAATATAACTGTAACTTTAAAAGGCGATACAAAATTAAATGATAGTTCTAAAAAAGTAACTATAAATGACCGTGAAATGGCATTTTCAAGTTCCAAAACGTATGGTCCATATCCACAAAATAAAGATATTACCATTTCAGCTTCTGGTAAAGCGAAAGATAAAACATTTACAACACAGACGAAGACGATTAAAGCTAGCGATTTAAAATACAATACAGAGATAACTTTGAATTTTGACAGTGAAGATATCGAAGACTATGTTGAAAAGAAAGAAAAAGAAGAAAACAGCTTGAAGAACAAATTGATAGAATTCTTTGCTGGATATTCTTTAGCGAATAATGCTGCGTTTAATCAGTCGGATTTTGATTTTGTATCGTCATATATAAAAAAAGGATCATCTTTTTATGATGATGTAAAGAAGCGTGTATCTAAAGGAAGTTTAATGATGATTAGTTCACCACAAATTATAGATGCCGAAAAACATGGTGATAAGATTACCGCAACCGTAAGATTAATAAATGAAAACGGTAAGCAAGTAGATAAAGAATATGAGCTTGAACAAGGTTCGCAAGACCGCTTGCAATTAATCAAGACATCAGAAAAATAGAGTGTAAAACTTAAATAAGATGCATGTGTCATGGAATACAAATAACATCCTTTCAAAGTATTTACAATTAGTGTGAATTACTTTGAAGGGATTGTTTTTGTGAAAAAATTTATGGAGTGCTGAGGTTTATATCATTTTATACCTTTTATAAGTTGTAATGATGTTTATGAAACTTGTGAGTAATGCTAATATGTAAAAGAGCATATTTAAATTTAGTTTCTGTTCGTGATAGTTATAAACTAATCATTATATAAAGGAGGAAATATAGTGAATGATTTAAAGCGTTTTAATAAGCGTTCACCGATATTTATTATTATTTTAGGATCTTTGACTGCCATTGGAGCATTATCAATAGATATGTTTTTGCCTGGATTACCAGATATTAGACATGATTTTCAAACAACGACGTCTAACGCACAATTAACATTATCGATGTTTATGATTGGTTTAGCGTTTGGTAATTTGTTTGCTGGTCCAATTTCAGATTCAAATGGACGCAGAAAACCGCTTATTATAGCTATGATTATTTTTACATTAGCAAGTTTAGGTATTGTTTTTGTACATAATATTTGGCTGATGATTGCATTAAGATTTCTTCAAGGAGTGACAGGTGGAGCAGCAGCAGTTATTTCAAGAGCTATAGCAAGTGATATGTATAGTGGTAATGAACTAACTAAGTTTATGGCATTATTGATGCTTGTTAATGGTATTGCACCAGTTGTTGCGCCAACAATAGGAGGCATAATTTTAAATTATTCTGTCTGGCGTATGGTCTTTGTCATTTTGACTATCTTTGGCTTCGTTATGGTCATAGGTTCTTTATTAAAAGTACCTGAATCATTAACAGTGACAAATCGTGAATCAAGTAGTGGATTAAAGACAATGTTTAAAAACTTCAAAATATTATTGAAGACGCCACGTTTTGTATTACCAATGCTCATTCAAGGTATGACATTTGTAATATTATTTACTTATATTTCTGCGTCTCCGTTTATTATTCAAAAAATTTATGGCATGACTGCAATACAATTTAGTTGGATGTTTGCAGGAATTGGTATTACGCTCATTATATCAAGTCAACTTACTGGCTACCTTGTTGATTTTATAGACTCACAAAAATTGATGAGAGTCATGACGATGATTCAGATTATCGGTGTAATTTTAGTGACGATTGTATTGCTTAATCATTGGAACTTTTGGATTTTAGCGATAGGATTTATCATTTTAATAGCACCAGTGACAGGTGTTGCGACACTTGGTTTTACAATAGCTATGGATGAAAGTAGTAGTGGTAGAGGGAGTTCATCAAGTTTATTAGGTTTAGTGCAGTTTTTATTTGGTGGTATTGCATCGCCATTAGTGGGGGTAAAAGGTGAAGATAATCCTATACCTTACATAATTATTATTATAGCTACAGCAGTTATATTAATTATTTTACAGATTTATAATATGAAGGTATTTAAAACAAATCGATGATAAACATAGTTTCTTCTATTATATTGAATTGAAAAATTAAAAAACAAAACTTGAGCTATTCATAGACCTATGAATTTAGCATCAAAAATAAAAATGCCGAGATTATTATGTGGAAATCTCGGCATTTTTATATTGATAGCACCGTTACATATGTACTATTATCTGTCCATTTGGTTTAACTTTATCTAGTTGTTTTATAGCATTTCTTTATTAGAATGAAACCGTATTATTGGTTTTGAAGTTTAATCGTATTAGCCAATAAAATGTCAGCAACTTCTTCAGGTGATTCATTACAACCATTCGAAAGCCAATTAATAAACACCCCAGCTTGACCGCCTATGATATATGTAACATAAAGCTGTTTATTGGTTACTGTAGTACTATAGTCATTCATAATTTGTTGATAGTAATCTCTCGCTAAATTTATATAGTCTATGAATAATGTTTTCATTGGATAGGTAACTAAAATGTCTTTGAAAAACTGCTCATTGCGCTTGATATACTTAGCAATAATAATGAAGAATTTATAAAGTTTAAGCTTATCTTGTTTAATATTTTCGAAATTATGATGTAGCGCACTTAGAAGAAATTGGAATTTTTCTTTATGCTTTGAGTTGATGGTATCCAATAAATCAAATTTATCTTTGTAATAATCATAAAAAGTAGAACGATTAATATTACAATACGCGCAAATCATTTTAGTGGATATTTCTTGAAAAGGATATTCAGCCATCAAATCAACAAGTGCGTTTTGAATTTCTATTTTGGCTTGTCGTTTCATATTGTTACACCTTTGTGAAATTTAACCAACACTCTTATAAAAATTGTTGGTGTTTTTTTAGTTATCATGTCTCTATAATAAATAAAGTGAATTTTAAAAGCAAATAGGAGGAAATGTTTCATGAAAAAGATGATATTAATTAATGTCATTACGGTTGTTGTACTGCTAGCAATTGGGATTGCTGGTTTTTATTTCTGGAATAAAACAACAAGTTATATCACAACTGATAATGCTAAAGTAAATGGCGATCAAATTAAAATAGCAAGTCCAGCTTCTGGGCAAATCAAATCACTAAACGTTAAGCAAGGTGACAAACTTGATAAAGGTGATAAAGTAGCAACAGTTACTGTTCAAGGTCAAGATGGCGAAACTAAAGATATGGAACTTAAAATGCCACAAAAAGGTACAATTGCTAAATTAGATGGCATGGAAGGTTCTATGGTACAAGCAGGCAATCCAATTGCTTATGCTTACAATTTAGATGATTTATATGTAACTGCAAATATTGACGAAAAAGATATTAAAGATGTTGAAGTTGGTAAAGATGTTGATGTGACTATTGACGGTCAAAAAGCTTCTGTTAAAGGTAAAGTTGATAGTATTGGAAAAGCTACTGCTGCAAGCTTTTCATTAATGCCATCATCAAATAGTGATGGTAACTATACTAAAGTATCTCAAGTTATACCTGTTAAAATTACGTTAGATTCAGAACCGTCTAAACAAGTTGTTCCTGGAATGAACGCTGAAGTAAAAATTCATAAAAATTAAGGGGGTCATTAAATGACTACGACCTTCATTATTAGCTACATTGTTTTAGCGCTCATTATTGTTGGGGTTATCAATTTATTGTTAATAAGATCAAGAAGAAAAGCAAAACGCCAACAAAAGGAACAACATTTTGCGACACGTCAATCAAATCAATCTAAATTTAAAGCAAGTGATTTAGACAGAACAACTGATCAATCGTCACAACATACGGCGCGTGAAGAGGCACGTATTGACAATCAAGATAATCAGAATCAAGTTAGTCTAAACAAACAGACAGAGGGATCTGAACAAAATCAAGCATCATTCACTGATAATAATGAATCTGATGAAGAAGTATATGCTGCTAAAAATCCTAAATCAGAAGAATATAAAGTAAATGAAAAAATAAAAAAAGAACATAAAAACTTTATTTTTGGTGAAGGTGTTTCACGCGGTAAAATATTAGCGGCATTATTATTCGGTATGTTTATTGCGATTTTAAACCAAACATTATTAAATGTTGCTTTGCCAAAAATTAATACGGAATTTAATATTTCTGCGTCAACAGGACAATGGTTGATGACGGGATTCATGTTAGTAAACGGTATTTTAATACCAATTACGGCGTATCTATTTAATAAATATTCATATCGAAAATTATTTTTAGTTGCGTTAGTACTCTTTACAATTGGTTCATTAATATGTGCGATTTCAATGAATTTCCCAATCATGATGGTTGGACGTGTATTACAAGCCATTGGTGCAGGTGTACTAATGCCATTAGGTTCAATTGTTATTATTACAATTTATCCACCTGAAAAACGTGGTGCTGCCATGGGTACAATGGGTATCGCAATGATTTTAGCACCTGCAATCGGTCCAACATTATCAGGTTATATTGTACAAAATTACCATTGGAATGTGATGTTTTACGGTATGTTCATTATCGGAATTATTGCAATCTTAGTAGGTTTTGTATGGTTTAAGTTATATCAATATACTACAAACCCTAAAGCTGATATCCCAGGTATCATTTTTAGCACGATTGGTTTCGGTGCTTTGTTATACGGCTTTTCAGAAGCGGGGAACAAAGGCTGGGGTTCTGTTGAGATAGAAACAATGTTTGCGATTGGTATTATCTTTATTATTCTATTTGTAATAAGAGAATTAAGAATGAAAGCGCCAATGTTGAATTTAGAAGTATTGAAATTTCCAACATTTACATTAACAACAGTAATTAATATGGTTGTAATGATGAGTTTGTATGGTGGTATGATTTTATTACCAATGTACTTACAAAATTTACGTGGTTTCTCAGCATTAGATTCCGGATTGTTATTATTACCTGGTTCTCTAATTATGGGTCTACTAGGACCATTTGCTGGTAAGTTGTTAGACACGATTGGTTTAAAACCTTTAGCCATTTTTGGTATTGCTGTCATGACTTACGCAACGTGGGAATTAACTAAATTGAATATGGATACGCCATATATGACAATCATGGGCATCTATGTTCTACGTTCATTTGGTATGGCATTTATTATGATGCCAATGGTAACAGCAGCTATTAATGCGTTGCCCGGACGACTTGCCTCCCATGGTAATGCCTTCTTAAATACGATGCGTCAACTAGCTGGTTCTATAGGAACAGCAATCTTGGTTACTGTAATGACAACACAAACTACACAACATTTATCAGCTTTTGGGGAAGAGTTAGATAAAACGAATCCTGTTGTACAAGATCATATGCGTGAATTAGCATCGCAATATGGTGGTCAAGAAGGCGCAATGAAAGTGTTATTACAATTTGTAAATAAACTATCAACAGTTGAAGGAATTAATGATGCATTTATAGTTGCAACGATATTTAGCGTCATCGCCTTGATTTTATGTTTATTTTTACAAAGCAACAAAAAAGCCAAAGCTACGGCTCAAAAGATAGATGCAGATAATAGTATCAATCATGAATAAATAAAATAAATTAATTGAAGTGTGACTAATCAAAAATTATGTTGTGGGGACATGATTTTTAAAGTATCGGTGCCAATATATGGTTATCGATACTTTTTTTATTTGTTGATTTGTAGAATGTTAGAGGAATTATATTAAAATTTGGCATTGACGTAGTAGGTCATTAATAAAGAAAAAGCAGGAAGTGGGTCAACGAAATGAATTTTGTGAAAATAACATTTCTGTCCCAATCCCTACTGTATATCATTATTTTAAACGAGGCATGCGATTACGGAAGAATAAGCTTATAACAAGTAAACCGATGCTACAGCCCAGTAAAATGATGCCGTTATGAATAGCGTCAGCTTCTGTTATCACTTGATCTGGTGGTACATTTACATAATATTTTTTAAAAACATCTGCAATTTCTTGTGCGAGTGCTTTAATAATATAACTGAAATACAATGTAATGACTAACATAATTGTTAACACTAAAATATTTACTACTTTTAGAACTGTGCGATTAAATACAATTGTCAGTATTGTTATGACTAGGCTAACGATACATAAAATAAAGAAACCGTTAAAGACTAAAATTAAGCGATCGATTCCTTGTTGTAAATCATTGATATTACCCAAATTAATATTTAATTGATGCATTTTTCCAATTGTCTCGTTAAAATTTTTAATGCCATCAAAATCTACAGATTCTTTGGTGAAGACAATATTAAAAATAGGTTGTTTCCACATGCTGTATCCAGCGATTGCGGTTAATATAACAACTATGATTTGAATAATCATGCTTACCAATGAACGTTTTTTCTTACCATATCGCTTACCACGATGAATATTCGGTTGTTGAAATGTCTCATCAAATGGTTCTAATCGTTGATTTGGATTTGTCATGCAAGGCACCTCCGTATAAAGTTCTTTTCTTTACTTATCAATATGTCTAGTTGTCTGTTATAATGATGAAAAATCACTGTTCAATTGTAGTCTTAAATTTGAAAGTGAAAAAGAAAATATCTTCTATATTATATACTTTTTTTGGCGAAGAATGTAGGGGATAGACAATCATTGGATACATAAAATATATAAAGGTAGGTTAAGACATTGATTAGAAACCGTGTTATGAATAGCGTTGTCAATAAATATTTGCTTCACAATCGCTCGATTATGTTTAAAAATGATCAAGATGTTGAAAGATTTTTTTATAAAAGAAAAATTGAAAATAGAAAAAAACATAAGCAGCCTTCAACATTAAATGTTAAAGCAAATTTAGAAAAGTTATCATTAGATGATATGCAAGTCTTTCGCTTTAATTTCAGACATCAAATTGATAAGAAAATTTTATATATTCACGGTGGATTCAATGCACTACAACCATCACCGTTCCATTGGAGATTGTTGGATAAAATCACTTTAAGTACATTATATGAGGTTGTACTGCCTATCTATCCAAAGACACCAGAGTTTCATATTGACGATACTTTCCAAGCGATACAACGTGTTTATGATCAATTAGTATCTGAAGTAGGACATCAAAATGTCGTAGTCATGGGTGATGGTTCAGGTGGTGCACTGGCATTATCCTTTGTACAATCTCTTTTAGATAATCAACAGCCATTACCGAATAAATTGTATTTAATCTCACCAATTTTAGATGCAACACTATCTAATAAAGATATTTCGGACGCCTTAATCGAACAAGATGCGGTTCTAAGTCAGTTTGGTGTCAATGAGATTATGAAAAAATGGGCGAATGGCCTACCATTAACAGATAAGCGCATATCGCCAATTAATGGCACAATAGAAGGATTGCCACCAGTTTATATGTTTGGTGGTGGACGTGAAATGACACATCCTGATATGAAGCTATTTGAACAAATGATGTTGCAACATCATCAATACATTGAGTTTTATGATTATCCTAAGATGGTACATGATTTTCCAATTTATCCAATTAGACAATCACATAAAGCTATTAAACAAATTGCCAAATCGATAGATGAGGATGTAACACAAAATAACTAATAACATACAATTGATCCAGTTACGATTTCATGCAAGATGATATTTGACATGAAAACGTAATTGGTTTTTTTTTGAAAATATAGCAAGGGTTATATAGACTAATTGTTAATGAGCTTCTGAGTGAAAATCACCAATAAGTGTATTGATATGTGTGATGATAAAGTATTGCCCTTTAATTTGATAAAATTGATCTAAAAAATTATCGAATTGACGTGGAATATCACTAAGTTCTGCAAAGTTAGCTGTTTTATCATAATTGCGATGAGCAACCTCATTTTGAAATTTATCATAATGTTCTAGGAAATGTTGATCTTCAAGCTGCTGTTCCACAATAGTCATAATATTATCGATGGCTTGCTTTTGTCCTTGAACATAAGCCATATGCACGCCACGCTTAAGTAGCTGATTTGCTGGTCCGTTAATGTATAACCCTTTTTGTGCATTTAATTCTGTTAATTCAAACTTAACATCATCTAATAAATCTAGTAATTCGATATGAATCTTTTGTTGTAATGCATCTGTCATTTTAATGCTCCTTTGTGTGGAATTGCTATTTTATGCCCTAATTGTTCAGGCCAAGTGATAGTTGGTTGATTTTTATAATAGTGTGCTATTTGTGTTGAAAATGATTCAGGAAAAGCATCAGAACGACGTGTGTGCTGATTAATTCCCATCATCATAACTTCATTTGTTGATGCTAGTGTACCATCTTCTTTAGTTAATGTTAAAAATAAATGCAGCCGCTTATAATCGTAATCATAAATATATAAAGTAACAGTAAATACATCGCCAAGAGACAATTCTGAGAGGTATGTCGTATGTTCTTCTAGTGTAAATAGCGTATATGCTAAATTTTCGCGTTCTTTTAAAGAAAGACCGTGGCTGTAATTAAAACGATTCACGACGTCACTAAAAATGATATTATAATTTGCATCATGCATATGATTGTTATGGTCAATGAATTCAGATGTTACGGTTTGAGTATGTGTAAAAAGTTGTTTGATAATAACCATCTCCTTAGTGACTATCATACTAAAATAAATTAAGACATACACGTTATTTAATTCATGATAAAATAATAGAGAATTCGTTATTTAGGGGGAGTATCGATGGCTTTAACGATACGGTATCAAACTACATATGAACCGTTTAAAGTAGTTGATGATATCAAAGAGATACCAAAAGATGCGACTATTGTTTGGTATGATTTTGATGAACCGAATGAACAAGAAAATGAATGGTTTAAAGCACATTTTAATTTTAATGATTTAGAAGTGGATGATGCAATTAACGGTATGCCACGAGCTAAATATAAATCTTATAAAGATTATCAATACTTAGTATTTCATAGTATTATGGGGTCAAACTATTCACCAATAGCACTAAATATTTTTATACAAGACAATGTATTAGTAACATATCATCATCAAACGTTGGAATCATTAAATAAAGTAGTCTATAAGTATATGAATACATTAGATGCAGAATTAGATTGTGCAGATGTCGTCATATTAATTTTAGATATGATGGTTGATAAATATTTCAACTTTGTATATGCACTTGAAGATAGTGTTTATCATTTTGAAGACCGCCATGTAGATGATCGCTTTAATAAAATGGTCATGGATAGTGTCTTTAAGTTACGTTCGGATTTGATTAAAGTAAAACGTGTACTGTTTCCTATGCAAGAGCTAATTGATACAATGAAACAAAATGGTGATTTGATTATAGATAATAAACATTCGCTATACATTCAACATATCGATGACCACTTGATTAAGCAACGTAATATCATTCGCACTGCTCAAGAAATGACAAACGAAATACGAGAAAATTTTGAGTCATACACGTCATTTAGAATGAATAGTATTATGCAAGTACTGACATTAGTATCAGTTATATTTTCACCGTTAACATTCATAGCTGGGATTTATGGTATGAACTTTGTAAATATGCCGGCATTACATTTACATTATGGATATTATATTTGCTTAGCTGTAATGTTTGTTATAGCTGTCGTATTAATCATCTTTTTCAGACGTAAAAAATGGTTTTAAATTAGAAATGACGAAAAGGTAGGTTTAATCATGAGTGATTTTCAAAGAGAACAGAGAAAAAATGAACATGTTGAAATAGCAATGGCTCAATCTGACGCAATGCATTCAGATTTTGATAAGATGCGTTTTGTGCATCATTCTATCCCATCAATTAATGTAAATGATATCGATTTGACATCACAGACGCCTGACTTAACGATGGCATATCCGGTTTATATTAATGCAATGACGGGTGGTAGCGAGTGGACGAAAAACATCAATGAAAAGCTAGCTGTAGTTGCAAGAGAAGCTGGCTTAGCGATGGCAGTTGGATCAACACATGCAGCATTGAGAAATCCACGCATGGCTGAGACGTTTACGATTGCGCGAAAAATGAATCCTGAAGGCATGATTTTTAGCAATGTTGGTGCGGACGTACCAGTAGAAAAGGCTTTGGAAGCAGTTGAATTACTTGAGGCACAAGCGTTACAAATCCATGTTAATTCTCCTCAAGAATTAGTTATGCCTGAAGGGAATCGTGAATTTGTGACTTGGTTAGATAATATAGCGTCGATTGTATCACGAGTGTCTGTTCCAGTCATTATAAAAGAAGTTGGATTTGGTATGAGCAAAGAATTAATGCATGACTTACAACAAATAGGCGTCAAGTATGTCGATGTTAGTGGCAAAGGTGGTACTAACTTTGTAGATATTGAAAATGAACGTCGTGCAAATAAAGATATGGATTACTTATCATCATGGGGACAGTCTACAGTTGAGTCATTACTTGAAACAACGGCTTATCAAAGCGAAATTTCAGTTTTCGCGAGTGGTGGTTTACGTACACCACTCGATGCAATTAAAAGTTTAGCACTTGGTGCAAAGGCAACTGGTATGTCACGTCCGTTTTTAAATCAAGTTGAAAATAATGGCATTGCACATACAGTAGCTTATGTAGAATCATTTATTGAACACATGAAATCAATAATGACGATGTTAGATGCTAAAAATATTGACGACTTAACACAAAAACAAATCGTATTTAGTCCGGAAATATTGTCATGGATAGAACAACGTAACTTGAATATACATCGAGGATAAATAAAAGAGGAGGCGAAGGCCTCCTCTTTTATTTATGAGTTTGGTGTTTAACTAAACCATTGAATGAATCCCATAATGACTATAACACCAATTAAATCGATTAAGAATGCACCAACAATAGGTACAACTAAATATGCTTTAGGTGAGTTTCCATATTTTTTAGTAATAACATCTAAATTTGCCATGGCATTTGGCGTTGCACCAAGCCCATGCCCGATAAAACCACCTACCATTACTGCAGCATCATAATCTTTTCCTAAACCTCTAAATAAAATTAAAACAGCAAATAAAATCATAACGACAACTTGAACTAAAACGATAATAATAAGAGGTATAGCAAGTTTATAAATTTCGATTAATTGAATGCTCATTAGCGCAAGAGATAAGAAAATACCTAATGCGACATCACCAATTTGATTAGTAATTTTTAAATCTACAATATTAAAATTAAAACTTTCAGAGATATTTCGGACAATAACAGCTACAAATAATGAGCCAACGTAAATTGGAACATTAATCCCTGTTTGAGATGTAAACAAATGACTGAAATAACTTCCAACTGCCATACAGAATACAACGATTGTAAATTGAATGAAGAATACTTCAGTGGCATTAAATTTACTATGTAAATGTTCGTTATATGCTACTTGGCTATAATCTTTAAATGTATCGTCACTATGTTGAGGCTTTAAGTTATAACGTTTGATTAAAAATTTTACAACAGGACCACCGATAAGCCCTCCAAATACAAGACCTAAAGTTGCAGCTGCAAGAGCCGCTGTCAGTGCTGAGTCAATGCCTAAATCTTGAATTGTCTTACCATAAGCAGCAGCATTACCATGACCGCCTTCCATAGACATGGAACCTGCTGTTAATCCTAACAAAGGTTTAATATTTAATACTTTTGCTAGTGATACACCAACTATGTTTTGAATGACTGAAATGATAGCACAAAACATAAAGTATAATAGCAAGACTTTGCCACCTAATTTAAATAATTTCAATGATGCACCAAGACCGATTGTCGTAAAGAATGCTAACATGAAGAAATCTTGAATGAATGAAGCATCTAATTTAATCTTAACCATGCCAAATGAATCCAAAGTCGCAACTAAAATAGCAAAGATTAAGCCGCCAATCACAGGTGCTGGTATACAAATGCGTTTTAAAAAATTAACGTGATTAACGATAGCTTTACCAAGTAAGTAAAGTATACAGGCTAAACATAATGTTGTAATTGCATTAAGTTCTATCATTTTCAAATCCCCCTTGTTGAATATCCCTCTCCCTAAATAAGCTTTTATATGTAAGCGTTATAAAAGGGCACTTTTAACATTATACATGCAACAAATCAATATTTCTAGTTTATGAAAATAATATCAATAATATTAATGCATCTAAATTTAATAATTATAAATAATTCTATTGTTATATTTTATAATTAAGAACAAGTTCAAAAAGAGGAGATGAATCAAAAAATATGATGGACAAAAAGAAAAACAATCAACCCATCCGCATGTTGACGGTACGATTGATTGACTTATAAGGAGATAGATTTCATTTTCATGATAGTAATCAATGAAAGATGGCATTTATTTCCAAGTATCTTCGGGAAACATACAATCTGATTTACGCATGCGAGACACAAATGGATTACCTTTCACTGTGTAACGTAAAGATTTATGTGTCCAATCACCTTTATTTGGAATACCGATTCGTGGACTAGCAATAATATCTTTAGGATATTTACGATTCTTAGTATCAATAGACAATCTACAGTCATTTAACGTAGCGCCATCGATAGCCCGTGGAATGTTAAATGCCTTAGTCCATTTTCCTGGGCCATTCGTTACCTCGTAGCCTTTCTTACCTCTGTTACGGAACATAGCGGATAAACCTTCTTCTGGTTCAATTGCGCGGATAAGTACGCCTTCAGGTATACCTTCAGATCTTGTTACAAAATTAATGAGTAAATGCGTATGCATGACATGTGCATAAATTGTACCACCACGTTTATATAATGACGTAACTTTAGGTGTTATTTTACCGCCATAGCCATGAGCCGCACGATCATTCAAACCTAAGTATGCTTCCGTTTCCACGATGTAGCCTGTATACGTTTGAGTGGTATCCTGATAAATCACTTTGACACCTAATAAGTTTTTAGCAATTTGTCTTGTATCATTATTAACGAAATCCATAATATTCTCCTTGCAATTATATGATTAATTTAAATAAAAATGAAAAAGATATTTTTATTGTGGTAAATGTTTGATAAAATAGTATTGTTAAGAATTATAAAAATGTAAAGTATATACTTTGTTATGGAATATTTTATTTGCAGAGATTAAGTCTCTTTTGAACGCGAACATTGCAGTGTGACATATTTTTAGTATAGTTAACGAAGCGTTGACTTTCAAATGAGTCTCCATATAGATGCGTACTTGTAGCGGGTTTTCATTTAACTAGTGATGAAATATAAAGTTCATTTTCCAAAGTGAATGACGATTGAAATGAAGTGGCTTGATAATGAATCTTGTAAATTATAACGGTAATAATAATTAAAAATATAAATATGATTAACGAAAGGGAGATTACAATGGAACAATTACCTCAAGTAGGTTTTATGAAATCATTCGTATTATTTTGGAAAAATTATGTTAATTTTAAGGGGAGATCAAGACGTAGTGAATATTGGTATATGATGTTGTGGCATTTAATATTTATGGTTCCAGCTGTGTGTGTGCTAATAATAAGCCTATTTCTATTCTTTATTTCTATAGCGGCAGATAACGAAACATTAATAGTTATGAGTATATTGATGATTATCCTTACATCTGTGTATACTTTTGTCTATAGTTTGGCAACGTTTATTCCAAATTTAGCGTTGTGCGTTCGAAGATTTCACGATATATCAAGAACAATGTTATTTCCAATGATTATGACAGCATTCAGTATTATATTTTATATAGTATTACAGATTATCGATAGTTATTATGACAGTGATTTTACCTTAATGCCGATGGGTCTTAATATTTTGTTAGTATTTCTTTATTTTGTTTATTTAAGCCTAACAATTGTTATGATAGTATTCCTATGCTTTGATAGTAAGCCGGCAAATAAATATGGCGAAAGCCCAAAATACCCATCTTCAATTAAAAATCAACCAGTGACATCTGAAACACCGAAAACACCGGGAGAAACAGATAATCAATTGTAATGATATAAATATCTCGGCACAATGATGCTGGGATATTTTTTTACCAATAAGGCAATAAAGGCATGGAAAAAAGCATATCCAACACTAATCATACTTAACATGCAAAGATGGTACTATTTAAATTTTTCGATTTCAGAAATTTTAAAAATAAATTCACTTTAAAAATATTGCATTTATAGAGAATAGAAATGTTATATTAAGATAAATACATATTGTTTTAGGAGGCGAAGTATGGGACTTGTAATTGAACATGTTACGAAACGTTTTGGCAAGATGACGGCAGTAAATGATATTTCATTAGAGTTAGAATCAGGCAAAATGTTAGGTTTTCTAGGAAGAAATGGTGCAGGTAAAACAACGACATTTCGTATGATTTTAGGCTTAAGTGAACCAACTGAAGGACACATTACGTATAACGGTAAAAAACTAGATAAAACAATGTACAATCGTATTGGTTATTTACCGGAAGAACGCGGTTTACATGGGAAATTGACAGTTGAAGAAGAATTGAAATATTTGGCAACTTTAAAGGGAATGTCAAAAACAGAAATACAACAGCAAATATCGTATTGGCTTGAGCGTTTTGATATTACTGAAAACCGCAAAAAACGAATTGATAGTCTATCAAAAGGGAATCAACAAAAAATTCAGCTGTTAGCAAGTATGTTACATAAACCAGAATTACTAATATTAGATGAGCCTTTCAGTGGTCTAGACCCAGTTAATGTTGAGTTATTAAAAGAAGCTGTTAAAGACTTAAATGATTGGGGCAGTACAATCGTTTATAGTTCTCACCGTATGGAGCATGTTGAAGAATTATGTGATGATGTTTGTATTTTAGATAAAGGTCAACTTGTTGTTTCTGGTGATATCAATCATGTACGTGCATCTAATGGTAACAAGAAAGTTGTCATTGAATCAGAAACAACACTACCAGATTTAACAAACATTAGAGGCATCATTCATAGTGAAAACATGAAGCAAGGTCTTCAGTTGACGATTGAGAATGAAGACGTAGCCAAAGATATTTATCAAGTTGTGGCACATCAAGGTTATGTTAAACGATTCCAAGTTGTAGAACCATCATTACAAGATATATTCATTGAGAAGGTTGGTGGCAAGGATGCATAAGTTTTGGGCGACATTTACTTTGACATATATCAAAAAAATTAAAGCTAAATCATTTGTAATTTTTATGATTATTATTGCTGCCTTAATGATTGGCCTATCTAACATTGATAAGATTATTAACATGTTTGATGATGGTCCAGATAAAATTGGTGTAGCAGCACCGAATGAACAAATCTATAAGGTTTTCAAGCAACAGGCGAATACATTTCATAGTGATGCTAAGTTTACTAAAGTTTCTATAGAAGATGCTGAAAAAGAAGTAAAAAAACATAAACTTGATAAAGCTTATATTATCAAGGTGAATCAAAATCGCACGTTACAAGGGACAATCATTAGTGAGAAGCGAGTAAGTCATGAAGATTCACAAAAAGTACAAGCACTGCTTACAGCTATTCAAACAAATATGGTAGCCGGAGAATTAAATATCAACAAAGAAGACTTACAAAAATTACAAGCACAAAGTAAAGTTGATAATAAGGTGATTTCTAATGATGAAGTCGATAAAGTATCAGAAGGACAAAAGATTTTCAACTATGCTTTAGCTTACGGCATTATCTTTCTAATGTTCTTTATTGTTTTAAATTATGCATCTCAAATAGCTATGGAAATTGCTAGTGAGAAAACATCGCGTGTCATTGAAATGATTATTACAAGTATTTCACCAATCCAACATATTTTTGCTAAAATTTTAGGCGTTATAGCAGTTGCCGTGACTCAGATTATTTTAATTGTATTGATGGCAGTTATATGCATTTTTGCCTTTGACTTAAAAGACTTGCTACAAGGTTTTAACGTGGAAATGAATCAATTGTCTTGGCAAATTATTATTGTCGGAATTATTAGTAGTATTGTTGGAATTATGGCGTATGTATTACTTGCAGCCATTCTCGGATCATTAACATCTAGAATAGAAGATTTAAATCAATCTTTGATGCCACTGACATTACTTGGTATGATTGCATTTTATATCGCGATATTCACGATAAATAATCCTGATGGGCAACTTGCTTTAATCACAAGTTATATTCCGTTTTTAGCGCCATTTCAATTAGTTGTACGCGCTCAAACTTCAGGGCTTCAAATACATGAGGTCATCTTAAGTTCATTAATCTCAATTGTAATGGTAGCTGTCTTGATATGGATTGCAATTAAAACATATAAAGATTCAGTACTTACATTTGAACGTGGCTTATTTAATTCAATGAAACGTGTATTTAAAAAATAAAATTGATGAGAGTGACACACATTTATCATATAAAATGATGATGAAAGCGTGTTACTCTTATTTTTTTATATTTAGCTATAGAATAATGTCTAAAAAAGTGTACAATATGAATGTGAAAACGAACTTTTTAAAATGGGAATGTGAAGTAAGAAGAAATGTAAACAAATGATATGTAGCCGATAGATTATTGGTAGCAAATGTGTGATGGAGTGATTTCATGTTATATCCGATTTTTATATTTATATTAGCTGGCTTATGTGAAATAGGTGGGGGATACCTGATTTGGCTGTGGCTTAGGGAAGGACAGTCTTCACTTGTTGGGCTAATAGGCGGTGCGATACTCATGTTATATGGTGTCATTGCGACATTTCAATCATTTCCATCATTCGGAAGAGTATATGCAGCATATGGTGGCGTATTTATCATCATGAGTTTGATTTTTGCGATGGTCGTAGATAAACAAATGCCAGATAAATATGATGTTATCGGTGCAATCATTTGTATTGTAGGTGTTTTAGTAATGTTGCTACCCAGCAGAGCTTGAACACTTGTGGTTAGAAGGGAGAAGTAAAAATGATAGTTGAAGTTGAGCACCAAAGACAAGGTGTAGATTTAATCAAAATTGATAATGATGAAACTAAAATTATTTTTACGAATTATGGAGCAAGAGTAGTGTCTTGGAAATATCATGATAATAATATTGTTCTTGGAAATGTTGTTGAAGCGGATGAATTTTATCATAGTAATCCTTTTAAATTTGGTGCTTCTATAGGAAGATATAGCGGTAGAATTGATAATGCTAAATTTAAGTTGAAAGGTAAAGAATATCAGTTAGAAAAAAACAACGGCGAACATCATTTACATGGTGGATGTCATGGTTTGGACAATAAGTTATTTGATTATGAAATTAGAAATGAAATTGCTCAAATTAAAGTGATATTTAAGACGGTGTTGAAATCAGCTGATGATCATTTCCCGGGTGATATCGATGTGACGATTACACATATTTATGATGCGGATCACCAATGGTCGATTGAATACGAAGCAGTTGCATCAGAAGACACATTGTTTAGTCCTACGAATCATGTGTACTTCAATTTGAATCGAGATAATAATGTCGTTGATAATCATCGCATTTCAAGTAATCAATTAGATATGTATGTATTAGATGAGCGAAATATTGTTACAGGTGATATTCTAGATTTACATGAAGTGTTTGAAGATAACAAGATAAAATTGAGTGATATTTTTACATCACAACATGCGCAATTAAGCCAACAAATGATACGTTTTGGTGGTCTCGATCACCCATTTACAGTTGGTGAACATAAAATGTATGTTGAAAATCATGAATTTATGTTAGAGGTCGATACAGATATGCCTCATGTTGTATTCTTTACTTTTAATCAGCCTGATGAGTGGGATAGTCCATTTAATATTTATAAACCACATTCTGGCTTTACATTAGAAACACAATTTTTACCAAATGATATTAATTTATATGGTGACAAAGCACCGTCAATTTTAAAAGCTGGTGAAGTGTTCAATTCGAAAACAAGTTTCCGTATCGAAGAAAAAGTAGAAAATGATTAAAAGTATCGGCATTTATATAATATATATGTTGTTTGGCGGAATTTTGAATAGGTTATCAAGAATCGAATCAAATGAAGTGACATCATTAATATACAGTTTGAAATAAAAAAATATATAACATAAAAAAGGAATCAATAGCATCAGTAGTTATAGATAAGACTATTATACAAACGATGTGTAAGTTGATTCCTTTTGTTTTGAAAAGTTCATTTAACACTTATAATGAAAGGTAATTATTTCAATGTTCTGTTATACATTTTTTGAAGTTTATCGCGTCTTGTTGGTGAAAGAAATGGATTGTTTAGTGCATATCGTAACAGATCTTGATTTTGTCTATCATTATAATAAAGGTCATTAAGCTGTTGTACAGATAAACGATGTTCGATTGGTGCTTCTTGTATTAAGTAAAGCTGATCATTTGGAGATACATAGCCTTGTTTTAATACCCGGAAATAGAAACCTGTTTTACCAGATGTAGACATGCGCTTCACTAAATCAGGAATATTATATTTTGCTTGAATTTTCCAGCATGGTTCTCTAATTTCAGAAACCTCAATTAACGCATCACCTAAACGATATTGATTACCAAAGTAAACATCAGATTCGTCTAAATAATCAAATGTTAAATTCTCTCCAAACATCGCATGAGTAGGTAGTGAGGGTAAATCATCTTGATACAGTGCATAGTTGTGTTTACTAAACCCACAAACTGCTTTATGTGGCCCACCATGATCTTTATAAGCCTGTTCATCACCAGTGAAACCAGTTGAAGATAACCATGTTGTTTGCGAAATCTTAGTTTTATCTAAAGCAGAGCGCATCGGTCTTTTCGAGCTATAAGGCAAATCTTGGATTTTTCCTGTCGAAATCGCGTGAATTGATATCATATCATTCTCCTTAACGAGTATTATTTAAAATATATTGTACTATAAAACATTTTTAGAATTGTAAATTCTGATTGATATGTTTAAAAAAATGTTAGAAATAAGGGTATGTTAATTTATAAGAGTCATGTAAAATATGAATTGAATAGATTACATAAATATGGGAGGCTACCTTCATGAAAGATGTCAAAGCACTCAAGTTAATGACATTAAATGATGTTTTAAGTCAAATCAATGGTGACATGACGCTGGGAATTGGTACAGGAAGTACAATGGAATTACTCTTACCTCAAATGGCGCAACTAATTAAAGAACGTGGTTACAATATTACAGGTGTATGCACTTCTAATAAAATTGCATTTTTAGCAAAAGAATTAGGTATTAAAATATGTGAAATCAATGATGTTGATCATATCGACTTAGCAATTGATGGTGCTGATGAAGTAGATCCATCTTTAAATATAATTAAAGGTGGCGGTGGTGCGCTGTTCAGAGAGAAAGTTATAGATGAAATGGCATCGCGTTTTGTTGTGGTTGTTGATGAAACGAAAATGGTTCAATACTTAGGTGAGATGTTTAAGTTACCAGTAGAGGTGGATAAATTTAACTGGTATCACATATTACGTAAAATTGAATCATACGCTGATATAAAAGTAGAACGCCGTGTAAACGAAGATGTCGCATTTATAACTGATAATGGCAATTATATTTTAGATTGTAAGTTACCAAAAGGAATTGACCCATATAAGTTCCATGAGTATTTAATTCATCTGACAGGTGTGTTTGAGACAGGATACTTCTTAGATATGGCAGATCAAGTTATTGTAGGCACTCAAGAGGGTGTTAAAATTTTAGAAAAATAATATATAGTATAGAAAAGCGCTTGCTAGCATCATCTTTTTAAGAGGTACTAGCAAGCGCTTTGTTATTATTTGTTTTTATCTGAAGATTGTTCTTCAGTTTTTTCGATATGTTTTTCTGCATCGATTACAACTGATGAACGTCTGTCTTCTTTATAAGTCGCAGGTTCTTTTAATGATTGTTTTTCATCTTCATTTGAATCGTTTGTTAAATCGTCACTTTGTGGTGCATGTTTAACTGGTTCTGCTGATTCTACTGACTCCGAAGTGATGTCATGATCTTCATCATGATTAGATTCAGTTTGATTATCTATGTGATGTTGAGCTTCTGTTTTTTCAGTACCTTCATGAATGCTTGGTTCGTCAGCCACTGTATTTTCAGTATCATTTTTAGCAATACCGACCGTTGATGCAGTAGCTACACCTGTTTTTTCAGCATTTTTAATATTTGAAGAAGATTTTTCAGCCTCAGTATGATTAGTTTCTTTATCGTCATTGACATGGTCTAAATAATTATTAGGCTCAAGTTCTTCAAGGTTTCGTCTTGTTGTTAAATATGCAATACCTCGGATAATTAAGCTTAAACCAATGTATCCTACTGCAACGATTGCTGTTGAAATGGCGATGACTTTGATTGAAAATAGATCGCCGATTTCTTCGCTAAACAAGAAAATAAGTCCGAATGTCATTGAAGCATGAAATGTCGTTGCAATATAAATTGTACGTCCTTTAGTCGCTCTAATTAATTCACCAAGGATCATAGAGAATGAGAATGTATAAAGGAAGTTATAAGCAGCAAATTCTGTACCATAAGTTGTATTTGCTGAGAAAACTGAATACATCAAACCAACAACAATACTTGCAAAGAACGTGTTCATTTTCGTTTCAACAATATTTTGTAAGTATGAACGGAATCCGAATTCTACTACGAACGCCATTAGAATATGTCCAATCAGAATGTGTGTAATAGGTACTGATAAGCCTGTTGATTGTAATAAAATAAAGCTATCTGCAAATGTATTAAAGCTGTACATACCAATAATTAGAATAACTAAAGGTAAAATTAAAGCTAGCAATAGACGTTCAATTACTTTCAGGCTGATTGAGAATTTTAAACCTGCAAGTTGGACCTTTTTATATTTGAAAACGAGTATACAAATGATTGCAGCAATTAATGGTGCTAGATCTGTAACTTCAAATATAAAGTGTTTGACACCAATTATAGACTGGAAATCTCTGAGCATAATGGATAACGCCATTGTAATGACAAAGAAGACGAAAATCGTCATTGCCCATTGAAAACCAGAAATTTTATTGTTCTTCATTATATGTAACCTCCATTAGGTAACAAGCAAAATATCTTTTAGTAACAATTATACATATTACAAGCCGAGAGATAAATTGTCTATGTCAATATTAATGAAAATGTAATAGTCTTGACGTATTTTATTAACATAAATCAGCTAAGTATTCGTTATTACATAGAAAATAGGGGTAAAAGTAATGTAGATAAGTATTTTTAAGATACGGATTTAACTATGAATTGAATTCAAAATTTCCTATACGTTATACTTTAATTGTTAATAAGCCACATAAATAAGAGGGGGAAATGCTGTGTACAAGCAAGGTGAACCAAATTTATGGACTGGAAGGTTAGATAGTGAAACAGACCCGAAAAAATTTAGACATTTTCAAACAGTAACATTTGAAGATTTGTCTAAGCTGGAAAAGAGTAGTATGCCATCAGGGGTCGGTATATTAGGCTATGCTGTTGACAAAGGTGTTGCTTTAAACAAGGGGCGCATTGGTGCAAAAGAAGGACCAGATGCGATTAAACAAGCATTTGCAGGTTTGCCGGATTTGAATCAATGTGAAACTTTAGTCGATTACGGAAATGTTTATCATGATCATGAGGAATTAATTGATACTCAAAAAGAATTTGCTATGCTTGCAGCGAAGTCAATTGCTAATCATAGACAAACATTTTTATTAGGTGGTGGACATGATATTGCGTATGCTCAATATTTAGCAACACGTAAAGTCTATCCAACACAATCTATTGGTGTGATAAATATTGATGCGCATTTTGATACACGTGCTGAACAACAATCTACATCTGGAACGAGCTTTAGACAAATTTTGGAAGAAGATGAAAACACAGATTATTTAGTGCTTGGTATTGCTCAAGGTGGTAATACGCAAAGTTTATTTGATTATGCTAAAGAGAAAAAGATTGATTATGTCTTTGCAGATGAATTATTGAGTCACGTATCACCAACAATTAAAGATATGATTGAACGTTTTGTACATGAACATGATGTCATTATGTTTACGATTTGTATGGATGTCATTGATAGTGCGTTTGCACCTGGGGTAAGTGCGCCGGCAGTGTTAGGTTTGTATCCACATACTGTTCTTGAATTGGCAAAACGTATTATTCCAAGTGATAAGGTGTCTTCAGTTAGTATTGCTGAGATGAATCCAACATATGACGCTGACAATAGAACTGCGAAGCTCGTTGCTAATTTAGTGCATCATTTTTTAAAATAATTAAAAATATTTATATGTGACGAAATTTGCATTGCAGGGCAGAATGTGAGTATTTCGTAATAGAAGTTATATTAACGTTGATATATTTGAAAAATAATTGCAGTAAGAAGACTCTTAAGTTGTAGTCATCTTACTGCTTATTTATGTTCGTTGGTCTGAATGTAATGATTTATACATGGAAATCATAAAATTGGTTGTGAAGTTGTTTTACAGTTGACTACGCAACTGCATAAGAGGCTCTAATAACTTAAGTTAAAGTCAAAAGGTATACAGTTGACTACGCAACTGCATAAGAGGCACTAATAACTTAAGTTAAAGGCAAAAGGTATACAGTTGACTGAGCAACTGCATAAGAGGCACTAATAACTTAAGTTAAAGGCAAAAGGTATACAGTTGACTGCGCAACTGCATAAGAGGCTCTAATAACTTAAGTTAAAGTCAAAAGGTATACAGTTGACTG